>JAHITX010000057.1 GCA_018817425.1 Pseudomonadota bacterium | reverse complement strand
TTCAAGCCATCTTTGACTGATCTTCAATCGCAAAATCCTCAACGTAGCCCGCTACATTTGCGGTTTTGCTCAATCAGATCAGCCAAATCTGACCTAAATCTGGGCGCGAAATTCAATTATTTATTCATTTCCAGTTCCTTAAATCTTTCTTTAAAATTTTTCCTGTTGCGCTCATGGGCAATGTATCACGAAACTCTATATGACGAGGATATTTATACGCCGCCATATTTCCCTTCGCCCATGATTTGATTTCTTCTTCCGTAGTTTTTGCGCCTTCTTTTTTTACGATAAAAGCTTTGATTTCTTCACCGTATTTTTCATGGGCAACACCAATAACAGCTGCTAAAGCAACACCGGGATGTAACAACAATACTTCTTCAATTTCCCGTGAGTAGACATTGAAACCGCCGCGAATAATTATATCTTTAACCCGGTCTATGATATAAATATAACCATCTTCATCAAAACGTCCAATATCACCTGTATGAAACCACCCGTTTCTGAATGCTTCTTTGGTTGCCAAAGGATTCTTATAGTATCCTTTCATTACATTGTGCCCACGAATAACTATTTCGCCCGGTTTTTCCAGAGGCACATCATTATCTTTTTCATCCACAATACGTATTTCCACACCCCATACGGGAACACCAATCGAACCCGGCTTGTATTTCCTATAATTCAGACTGAAAGTAGACGAAGCAGCAGGGCTTGTTTCTGTAAGGCCGTATCCCTCATAGATTTTTACCTTAAATCTTTTTTCGAATGCTTTCATAGCTTCAACCGGCATGGCAGAACCGCCGCAAAGGCAATATCGTAAGGTATCTGCTATTTTTTTAAGATCATATTTATCTGCTTCGGGATAATTAAGCAAAGCAACGTACATAGTAGGAACACCCTGAAAGAAGGTGACATTGTCGCGCTGCATAATTTTCAATGCCTCATCCGGATCAAAGCGTGGTGTTAATGAAATGGTGGCACAGTTGTAAAACCCGGCGTTCATTTGCAGGCTCTGCGCAAAAGAGTGAAAAAGGGGTAATACAACAAGGTGTACATCATCAACATGTGCTTTATACATAGTATCGCTAAGCCGGGCGTTAAGCACCATATTTACATGGCTGAGTTCAGCTCCTTTGGGTTTGCCGGTAGTGCCGCTTGTATAAAGTATAACGGCAGTATCGTTTGCATCGGTTGATACCGTTTGAAATGTTGATGGCTGATTGCCTGTCAGATCTCTTAATGTTTTTGTATTAGCAATAGAAGAAGGTCCATCAGGATCTCTTTGCATAAGGATAAAGTGCTCACAGGTATCAGTTTTCTGAAAACTATCCCAACCTGTTTCACCCATTGGCAACTGCTTTGTTCCTTCAAAACAAAAATAAGCTTTTGCATCGGAATCCGACAAATGATAAGCAATTTCGCGCGGCTTGAGCAGTACATTCAAGGGGACTACTACTGCACCGGTTTTAAGAATCCCATAATAAACAATCGGGAAATACGGCAAATTAAGACAACTAAGAGCAACTTTGTCACCCGGTTGAATACCCAGACCAACAAGCCCGTTTGCTACTTGATTAGCTGCCGCATTAACTGCCGCATAAGATAATCGTATTTCATTATAAATAACAGCAATATGATGAGGCCGTTCCCGCGTGCTGCTTTCCAGCAAAGTAGCTAAATTTAACATTTAAAAAAACCCTTTATGTTGACATATCTATCATAACATGCTTTATTTCAAACAAATTTAGGCAATATGTTTCATGTATATTATTTTTTTATCATTATATGACGACTCAAAATTAAATCAAGCCTGATATTAAAACGTCGTTAGCAAAGACCTCTTTAACCGAAGTACAGGTTTGGCTATTGTTTGCCCAATCACAAACACCAACCGTAACTTTCCTTTTCACGTTCCTATTCCTAAGGGCAGCGATAACGGGCGTTAAACAACCCCCTAACCCCCTTTGCTAAGGGGGAATTCACTTGGTTTCATCTCCGAGAGAATTATATGAAGTCCCAATGCGGTTACCCTGCATTCCAAAAACCCTTTATATTGACATATCTGCCATGACATGTTTAATTTATCATAGTAGAAAGTGGTATGACAAAGAAGACACGACCAGGCCCGTTGATACACGCGTATGCAGGTCTTTGAGGTCGAGGACAGTATAGGGCATAGTTGCGCCTCCATGCTGCCGGGCCACATGCTGGTCTTTTCCGAGCTGAACGTTATCAAGTATAAGCTCTTTTTCAAGTTGGATCTGATCAGTTGCCGCAACCTTCTGATCTATCTGGATGGTGATCTGCAGAAAAAGCTCATCCTGTCGGCATAAACGGGACTTTGCCATATAAAGATGTTGGAGATAATCTATGACAAACCAGGACAACCACCCAAAAGACGCTGCTGATTTGCGGCAAAAGGCTGAAACGCTTGCCCGGGAACAGACCACCCGGATGTCGGAAGACAGTGCTGACCTTTCGCCCGGGGAAATCCGGAAAACGCTCCACGAACTGCGGGTACATCAGATCGAACTGGAGATGCAGAACGAGGAACTTCGCACGGCCCAGGCGGTGATCGAAGCCGGGCGGGCGCGCTATTTCGACCTCTATGACTTGGCTCCGGTGGGTTATTGCACTCTGTCTGAGCAGGGACTGATCCTGGAGGCCAACCTCACCGCCGCCAATCTGTTGGGTAAGGCTCGCGGCGCGTTGATAAAGCAGCCGATCTCCCGCTTCATCCTCAAAGATGACCAGGACATCTATTACCGGCATCGCAAAAATCTTTTTGAGACGGGCGAACCCCAGGAATGCGAACTGCGGTTGGTCAAATCGGATGGCGCACACTTCTGGGCGCATCTGGCTGGAACTGCCGCTCAAGCGGAAGACGGCGCGCCTGTCTGCCGTGTGGTCCTCAGCGATACCACCGAGCGAAAGCTGGCTGAGGAGAAAAACGAAAAGCTCCAGGTCCGGTTGACCCAGGCCCAGAAGATTGAGTCGCTGGGAAGGCTGGCCGGCGGTGTAGCCCACGACTTCAACAACATGCTGGGCGTCATCCTGGGTCACGTGGAACTGGCCTTGGACCGGATCGGACCGGCCGAACCGCTGCATGCCGATCTGGAGGAGATCCGGAAGGCAGCCCAGCGCTCCGCCGACCTCACGCGTCAACTATTGACCTTTGCCCGCAAACAGATCATTGCACCCAAGGCGCTTGATCTCAACGACACGGTGGAAGGCATACTAAAAATGCTGCGACGGCTCATCGGAGAAAATATCGCTCTGGACTGGAAACCCGGTCAGGGCCTCTGGCCGGTCAAGATGGATCCCACACAGATCGATCAGATGCTGGCCAACCTTTGCATCAACGCCAGGGACGCCATCGCGGGTGTTGGCAAGATCAGCGTAGAGACACGCAACACCGACTTGGACGAGGAATACTGCGCCCAGCAGGCGGGTTTCACTCCGGGTGAATACGTGACTCTGACCGTGAGTGACGACGGCTGTGGCATGGACTCCGAGACACTCTTGCTCCTCTTCGAGCCTTTCTTCACGACCAAGGAAATGGGCAGGGGAACCGGCCTGGGTCTGGCCACCGTGTATGGCATCGTCAAACAGAACAACGGATTCATCAACATTTACAGCGAGCCGGGCCAAGGAACGACCTTCAATATCTACCTGCCGCGGCACGCAGCCGATACTAAGCCCCTGCCGGCACAGGTTCCGGTTTCGGCGGCGGTGCGCGGCCAAGAAACCATATTGCTCGTGGAAGACGAACCGGCGATCTTGAAAATGACCACGATCATGCTCGAAAGTCAGGGGTATACCGTGCTGGTGGCGAGTTCCCCGGGCGAGGCCATCCGCCGGGCCATGGAACACTCGGGCCGGATCGACCTGCTCTTGACTGACGTGATCATGCCCGAGATGAACGGCCGCGATCTGGCCAGGAAACTCTTATCCTTACGCCCAAACCTGAAATGCCTGTTCATGTCCGGCTACACAGCCAATATTATCGCACACCACGGGGTTCTGGACGAAGGCGAGTGTTTCCTCCAGAAGCCGTTCTCGTTGAAGGATTTAGGGGGGAAGCTACGCGAGGTGCTGGAAGGATAAATTAGTGTTGATCGTTCCTTTTGATAAACTTTCTTTAGTTGCCAAAGAGCATTTCCCATCTTTTCTTGTCTGGTTGATATTAAAGGATAACTGGAACAATATGGAAGCACTTTCAAGTTATAAAGGTCCAATCGATATTTTTGGTGCTAAAGAAGATGCCGTTATTCCGGTACAGCATGCAAAAGTACTTGCAGCATCCGTTCCGGGAGCAAAGCTTGTAATCATTGATGCCGGACATAATGATTGGTCATACGAAGGTAAAGTAAAAATAAGAAACCCATAAAGTTGGGAAAAGCTGTCAAATGCGCTTATTCTTACGCACTGATGAGCGCCGATGATTCCTGCCATAATATGCATATAATAAGAATTAAAAGGAGAATTATACTTTTTCGGTCCAATCATTTGCTAAGGGCATAAATCCTGAGCTTACCACTTTTGCTCTAATATTTTATTGACTTAATTTAGGCAGAGTGTTAGCAAAATTCTTGTAAAATTGTTCATTACACAATCTTTTTTATTTTCTGGAAAAAATAATCCGATATTTCATTTTATTATTTTATACCCTCGAAAGGATTTAATATGACAGGATACAATTAAGCCCCGATCTTCAGCCCATTGAAGCACGGGGCTTTTGTTTTTTTAAATATTGCAAACTATCAAAACCCGGAAGTAGAAACTTGTACTACCAGGTTTGCACTTCAAGTTAAAGTAGCACTTAATATACTTCTATGATGGAACAATAAATTTATGAAAGGATATCTTAATGAAAAGATTTATCTTTGTATTTTTCTTGGGCATATTTTATCTGGCAGGTTGCACCACGGCGAATAAGCATTTTCTGAAGGTCGATACCACACCATCAGATGCGATTGTATCCGTTCATGAAACTAGTGATGTATCTTTTGTACAAATCAGACAAATAGCCGGAACTACTCCTTTTGAAAAAACCTTTGATTTTGGGAAAACGGGGCAACTTTGGCTTGAAATTGAAAGAAGGGGGTACGCTCCTTATGTTGAAAAAGTTCTTCCTGAGACAGGAAAGATCTCTATCAATCTTGAAAAAATTAAAGATAAGAACGGGAAATATATTAGTGATTATGCTTTACCTGAAATAAATCGCATCCTTTTAGCAAGACCTGATATTAAAATAATTCAAAGGGGCTTTAGCAATGAAAAATTCTCAGAAGAAAAATCTACAATTGCACAAGAAGAACTAATAAAAGGAATATGTAATTATGTTTCAGGAAAGTATGAAGTGATCACCGTTCAATCATCTGATATTGACAAGCCACTTTTACGCTCTCTTTGGAGAGATGTTCGATCTGCAATGGAAATGCTTGATCCGATCAGGCTGAAATATTTTGCACAACCTCCATTTCTTGAAACAAAAAGTAGCCGCAAAGCTGCACGCAAGCTTGGGGATATATATAAAACAGAAGTAATACTATTGATAACAGGCAAGCAAAATCTTGAAACAGCTGGTATGGTAGTGGGAAAAATCGGTATAACGGCAGCGGGAACAGCTTCAAGTTATGCAGGAGGATATAGCCGGGCGCTTTCAAGGGGGGATTCATTTTTTGTGTATAATATTTATACGCCGAACTTTGCAGAAGGAACTAATTTAAATGCAGCTTTGATCAATTGCAGCAACGGCGAAATACTTTGGATAAACAAGGGATTATGGGGACGGATACCCTTTGAGGAACCAGATACAGTCAAAAATATAATTACTGATCTTCTTGACGGCATAAGCCAAAACTAAATTATAGCAAAAGATGGAAAGGAAACAGATTATGAAATTGAAAAATACTATATTGACTGGAATTCTGATATTTATCTTAACCGGATGTACGCTACCATTAAAGATGAACCCACCCCCCAAACTTGATTCATCGGGCATTAATCAACATCCATATACTGCCGGGCTTTTTGTACCACAGGAAGTTAAAGAGTTTATTTTTGTGAAAGCAACGAGTCCGCTTGACAAGATGTCTTACCCTATTGGACAGCAGACTTACGAAATTTTCAAGAATAATATTCCTTTAGTGTTTAAAAATGTTGTGGAAGTTGACTCAATAACTACTGATAAGAATATTGATCTTATCATAAAGCCATCAATTGTGAAATTTGATCCAGTAATTCCATATCCTGCATATAATCCATATACCGCGACTATTATTTACCATATAGACGTATATAACAATGAGGGAGAAAAAATATTTGCGCAAACTGCTACTGGAGATACACAATCAAGCAAAGGGATTTTATCCGGTTTTTCAGCAAGAAGTATATGCGCTAATGTTGCACAAATGGCAATGAATAATTCTGTAAAACAAATTATTGAAGGATTGTCGGAAGCAGAAGAAATCAAAAATTTAAAATAATATTTATGTGATACTTAAAAGGTTGGCCCTAAAAATAATTATTGACCTCCAGATCAAAACGGCTATACTTAGGCTATACATCAGGAGGTATTAAAATGCTTACAAAAATTCAAAAATGGGGAAATAGTCAGGGGCTTCGACTTGCAAAAAATCTGCTCGAAGATGCAAATCTTTGTGTAGGCGATGATGTGGATATTAGCGTTAAAGGAGGAGTTATGATTGTCAAACCAGCGAGAAAGATACGTGGACGCTATGCCCTTAAGGACCTCGTTGCAAATATTCCTGAAAACTATGAAATCAACGAAATTGAATGGGGAGAACCGGCTGGCAAGGAGGAATGGTAAATGCCTGCGTATACCCCTAAGCAAGGGGACATCATCGCGATTACTTTTGATCCACAATCCGGCCATGAACAGAAAGGACGGAGACCTGCCTTTGTCGTTAGTAAAGACCTCTTTAACCGAAGTACAGGATTGGCTATTGTTTGCCCAATCACAAGCACCAAACGTAACTTTCCTTTTCACGTTCCTATTCCAAAAGGCAGCGATTTGACTGGTTATGTAATGGTAGAGCAAGTTA
The DNA here is from genome assembly GCA_018817425.1 of Pseudomonadota bacterium. Lineage (NCBI taxonomy): Bacteria > Pseudomonadati > Pseudomonadota > Pseudomonadota bacterium. The sequence goes on along the minus strand of JAHITX010000057.1, from coordinate 22,067 downwards.
AATCGGTCGATTTCAAAACTCGTCGTGCAAACCGGATTGAACATGGTGGTCAGGAATTACTTGCAGAGGTGCTTTCAATACTTGATGCTTGCATTTACTAAAGGGCCAACATCAATCGAACCTGATGATCCGGCCGTTCCGGCGTACTGCTTTCCGACAAAGTAGCTAAATTTAACATTCTAAAAACCCTTTATATTGACATATCTACCATAACATGCTTTATTTTATACAAATTAAGCCCATATGTTTCATGTTTAAATTTTTCGCCCATTATATGACGACTCATAATTAAATCAAGCCTGATATTAGAACAGGGAAAATATGCCTGAAAACTCTGCCAATATCTTAATATCAGGGAAAATTGACCTGATAATCAATGGTTCGGCAAAAACTGAACGACAAAGGAGGAGAGATCCGATGAGAAGAACCGCATATTTATCCTTGGTCTTGCTGACGGTTACATTATTTGTTGTTCCTTTAGACGGGAAATGTGAAAGCCTGTCCGAGAGCATAAAGGAGGGTAGAGCAATTCATCTGGGGATCTTGGCCAGTCATAAGAAAATAGATCGGTTCTATCGGGAACCTTATCTATGGGGAGAGGCTACGAGTAAGCCACTTTGCTTAATTTCAGTCCCCGCAAATGACTGGGAATCTCTGGCCGAGAAAAAGAAGGAGCTTCTGGCACGTTATGCCGCGAGCTTGGTCAAAAAGGTCAAAGCTGATCCATTTAAGTACGCAAAAGTTAGCCCCAACACTCCCCTATCATCGGTTGTTCGTGGCAATGTTGCAGTAATGACAGATGATTCTTGGGGCATCATGGTGGGCTCAATTTCAGCGGACGGAAGAGACATAGGAGCTGACTGGATAGCAAGGTCAGGCAAGTAATGCCGAACATATGAAGGGAGGCGAGACCGTGGCTGAGACTCTGAGAAAATCGTTGCCTTTAGGATGGCACTTGATCCTGTTGGCTATGCTCTTATTAGGATTGTTTCTCGCAATCATGCCGATACCAACGTTCCAGGCTCTGGGTAGGCTTAGCTCACGGATTCCGGCGGATGCTTTGTACCGGGTGATCGGTATCATGCTAGTCGCCGCCGTTATGACACATTGGGTAGTCTTCGCTGTGTTGCGCGGCATCCGATCTCTGTTCGGTTTGGTGGAAGGCACCGACACCGCCCGCGAAAATCTCTGGCCGCCTGTTCTCTTGGGCCTGTGTGAGTCCACGATGTATACGCTTGCTCTCGTCATAGGCCAGACTTTATCGGACTGTGGCTTCTCCTCAAGGTTGCTGGCCAGTGGCCACGTTGGGGACTCCAGGCGAAAGACTGCGAACAGAAACTTGACCGAGGACGGCGGCGCTTCTACCACTTCCTAATCGGGAATGCATTCATGATAATGAGTAGCTTAGTCACGTACGGCATCCTGAAGATGGTGGCGCTCCGATGAGCATCCAGCGGAACGCCGAACCAAGCACTCCAGCGGACGGGGGGGGATTTCGGTCTGTGGTTTTCATCATGGTCTATGCGCCCACCGCTGAGTTCTACATTCTATTTTGAAGGAGTTTACTTTGACCAGCAATATTAATTCGAAATCGCTCTTTAAATTTAGGCCGTTCAATGAAAGATCGAAAGCTATACTATCAAACAAAGAGCTATGGTTTGCTGAACCAAAGACGATAAATGATCCGTTTGATTGTCAAGTAGAACATGAAAGAATGTTAGAATCATTCTTAGCGAAAACTGGCATTGCTAATAAGAAAAAGATCAAAAACGAGATAAATATAAAACTAAATCAAATAGGTGTATGTTCATTCAGCCGTGCAAGAAAAAACCAGTTAATGTGGTCTCATTACGCCGACAAGCATGAGGGGTTCTGCATTGGATTTAGAGAAAATCATTTCTATCCTCACCCCAAATTATTAAATCCTATTGACGTTAAATATCAAAGCGAGCATCCATTTCACTCTAAGGACTCTTCATTTCAAGGCGAATACAATGGAAACCATTTGAACGATATCGTCGCTTTTTTCATTTAGCAAGCTATAGGGACAAAATATACTTATTGGAAATATGAGCGAGAAAGAAAAATTGTACGTGACGAATTGGGGGCTCATAAATATGAAGCAAAACATGTGGCTTCTATTGCTTTTGGGCTTAAAATTAAGATAGAGCATAAAAAAGATTTGAAAAAATTATTACAAAATCCTGAATAGCATCACGTTAAATGGTATCAAGCTAAAAAATCGCCAAACAAGTTTGCACTTGATTTTCTTCCAATTTAATTTTGGAAATATATCCTTGCTAATTCAGCCGACGCAAAAAACTGTGGCGCTGATTAGCTCGAACTTATAAAAATGAATCCTATGGAGACTTTTTGATACTCTATAAATACAAACCATTTAATGTTTGGGCATTAGACATTATTGTAAATAATGAATTATACCTCGCTGATCCTAAAGAGTTAAACGATCCGATGGATTGTGCCATATTAATCGATGAAAAAAGAGAAGAATTACCAACTGCTATTTGCTCTCTTAGTAAGAAAAACAACGATTATCTAATGTGGTCTCATTACGCAGATGGTCATAAAGGCATATGCTTAAAACTCAATTATGATAATATTATTAAAGCAATTGAAGTTGAAAATCAAAAAGCAACACAACGAAAAACAGTTTATTTAGAAGAAGTTAACTATTGTTCTGAAAAAGAATATAGAAAAAATGTTAATAATATGCGTACAGATAGAGGGGATATTATTATCGATAAAAAAAATACATTATTAAAAATAAAAACAAACAATTTCAAACATGAAAAAGAAATTAGATTAATAACCAAAAGTTTTGATATTAAAAAAAAATTAAGGTAAATGATCTCGTGGAAGTTGTTTATTTAGGCTTAAATATGCCCCCTGATCAAATTAGATTGCTAAATGATATTGTATTTATGATAAATAAAATCTCAAATAGAAAAATAAGTATTTATCATGCAAATGATATCAATAAAAAAAACCAAGTAAAATTTATTAAAATAGGGAAAAAATAAGTTACCAATCGATTCATCTTGACCCAAAAATGCCTGCCGACAAAACTGGCAGACCTTTTTGGGCAACTGATCTTTTAAGCTTCGAAAGATATGAAACTTGCAATTGTTATATTAATTGCTCTAGTAGCCTTCAGTTTCAACGGATGCACAGGGCATCACAAGGCAGATGAATTCAACATAACCCTTCTTGAACAAGAAGCCAATGAAGTGTTGAGGAACAATGTTGAATCAAACATGTCTGATGTTGAAGTATTACCGAATTATATTAAATCGCTTAATCCAATATCAGTATATATTACCAATGTCGGCATCTATATTAAGCTTGAGCAAAGTTTCGTAGAAGAAAGCGGTGTTTTTATCCCCAAAGAAGGGATTCAAGTAACTGAAGGTTTAGGGTATGACCCAAATTACATTAAAATAGGTGGCTCGTCAGTATATAGTTACCACATCAAAGGATAAGCATAACCATTCACTGCTGCAGACGGGAAGAGGCGCAGTGGCTTACCGGGCAAGTATTTTGGCCCGCCGCTGAGTTAAAAAATTCTCCTAACTAATAGAAGGAGCAAGAATATATGCAGCATAAATCAAAAGATCTTATTCCTGAAAAGAGCATATTAAAAACCATATTAGTCATTCGTGGTCAAAAAGTAATATTGGATTCAGATCTTGCTGCATTGTATGGTGTGGAAACAAAACGCTTAAACGAGCAAGCCCGAAGAAATATTGATAAATTTCCAGAGGATTTTATGTTCCGGCTGACCAAAGAGGAATTCGAAAACTTGAAGTCGCAAATTGCGACATCAAGTTCAGGCTGGGGTGGCAGACGAAAACAGCCCTTAGTTTTTACAGAACATGGTGCTTTGCAGGCGGCAAATGTTCTTAATTCAGCGCAGGCAAATAAGATGAGCGTCTTTATCGTAAGAGCATTCATACGGCTACGTGAAATGGCACTCAAAAATGAAAAGCTGGCTCTAAAAGTCGATCAACTTGAAAGGCGGGTCAGTGACCATGATGAGATATTAATTGATTTGGTTCGTGAAATTCGCAGGTTGATCGAAATCCCGGAACCAAAAGGGAAAAAGCCCAAAATCGGTTTTATCATCTCTGGTGAACTAAAGACAAAACTCTAAGCACGGAAACCCCGTCAATCTTAATATCAAAAAAAATTAACCTGATAATCAATGGCTCAGCAAGAAATATGAGAATTTTATCAATTATTATATCAGTTGCTATTATCAGCACCATAACTTTATGGGTTGACGGAAATTTATACGCTGTTTCAATCAATCCGCGTTTGGGATCGGCTTTCGGGAAGCTTATCGAAATCGAAGGGAGAATAGTTGATGACCGTGACACACATCACCGTGCTCACTTGGGAAAGAAACTAATCTCGATTCAATCTGCCGATGACCATGATTTAGCATCACCGATTGTCATGGAATTGCAGGTTTTCACATTTACCTCCGTTACGATCCCTAAACGTGGTGTGTGGGTTAGGTTTAGAGGATATGAAACCGGTAAATTCACGGGCATACCTGATGAAGCATTTAATGATATTCCGGAAGTGCCCTCTACTGATCACCATTTTGAGAGTTTCTTTCAAATAACTAAGAAGCTGAAACCATCTAAACCGAACCAACCACTCCAGCTAACGGGCAAGAGCAATTCGCGATAGAGTGAAATATAAACATCAGTGGCAACTCCTGCCTGTCGCTGAGCTTTATTATTCAACACATATATGAAACTAATATCAATAACGACATTACTTCTTATTACATCCATCACCCTTTTTGGAATAGTTGGATGTTCGCCGATTGAAAGAATGTTTCTATTCTTTCCTTCTCATAATCCTCACAATAACAGTCTTACGCCATGGAACAGAAACGGCGAAACTATCGGTTACTCACGAATGGTTGAATCGCCTAAGAACGTATGGTTAATGCTTCATGGAAACGCCGGTCAGGCATCAGACCGTTTATATGCGATACCATGTTTTTCAGATAAAGATTCTATCTTTATTCTTGAATACCCCGGATACGGAGACCGTAAAGGTGTCCCATCGAAAGAGTCTTTTAATCATGCAGCAAAAGAAGCATATCTATTTCTCAGAGGAACTTACCCTGATATTCCGGTTTGTGTAGCCGGTGAATCTATCGGATCTGGTCCTGCATCATATCTTGCAACTCTTGATAATAAACCGGTTAAATTAGTGTTAATCGTTCCTTTTGATAAACTTTCTTTAGTTGCCAAAGAGCATTTCCCATCTTTTCTTGTCTGGTTGATATTAAAGGATAACTGGGACAATATAGAAGCACTCTCAAATTATAAAGGTGCTATCGATATTTTTGGCGCTGAAGCAGATGCAATTATTCCGGTACAGCATGCAAAGGCGCTTGCAGCATCCGTTCCTGGATCAAAGCTTGTAATCATTGATGGCGGGCATAATGATTGGTCTTACGAAGGTAAAGTAAAAATAAGAAACCCGTGAGGTTTTCATAACTGGCTCTATGGACTATTTGGAAGCCGAAGAAAACTGTTGGGCTTTTTCTCTCTCAGGTTGAAAAAGGTTTGAGTCCTTAACTTTAAATTCCTTTCGAATCCTTTCCAAAGAAACTATTTTATCTGCCCGGTCAGAAGGGGTTAAAAAAGATTTGAGTTTGCTTTCAAGTGCCCTTGGATGCAAATTGCTTCCAATTGCGATCACTCCTTCCAAAATGATTCTTTGCAGGAGAATTTCCCGGTCTGTGCGTTCCTGGATATGTGCTGCAAATGGCCCGAATATGAAGCTTGAAAACAATACACCATATAAGGTTGATGTCAGTGCTACCGGGATAGTCGCAAGAATAACCGATGTATCTCCTATCCCGGAAATCATACTCATAAGGCCTACCACACTGCCGATAAGACCAAAAGAAGGACAGGTTTCAGCTATGGTTCTAAGTACACGTTCGGTTTCCTCCCGCCGTATCCGGAAGAAGTTGATCTCGGTTGTCAGAAAATCTCTAATCTGCCGGATATCGTAGCCATCCACAAGATAACCAAGTGCCTGGCGCAGAAACATAACAGTTGCTTCCTGCTCATCTTCCTGGAGCGACAGAAGTCCCCTGAGTCTTCTTTTTATAGATAAATCCACAAGTGTTTCAACAATTTCATATGGCTCAATTTCCCGGGCCATATATGAAGATTTAAGCACCTTGCACACAATCTTGAGGCGTTCGGCTTTGAAGCTCACAAAGGCTGCAGCAAAAGTTCCGCCGATTACAATCAGAAAACCGGATAGGTTGAAATAGAGTCCTGCATGTCCATACATTAAGGGCCCGCCGCAAAATAAAGCTGTAAAACAAAACACACCTAAAATGTTTTGGTAGTTACCAAAAATTACTTCCATTATACTTATGAGGTTTCTATAATTTAGTCTCATAAAATACCCTCTGTTGTGGTTCAATTAAAGGATTTAAATAACACAATATCTTCCTGCTATCCGGGGGCGGCGACTGTTAAATCCTCAGATAGGGAGCTTATTTTCTGCCTTTGGTCTGCTCTTTGTCAGGACAAGCTCAACCCGTCGATTGGTTGCCCTGTTTTCGGCTGTATCGTTAGGTACCACCGGCTGCAGATTAGCATAGCCGCTCACATAAAACCGCTCTTCTGAAAGATTCATCTGTTCGATTAAAAACCGGGTAACGATACATGCCCGGCCTGCAGAAAGTTCCCAATTGGTGGCAAAATTTTCCGAATGAATGGGAACATTATCGGTATGTCCCACCACATTCACATGGTAGTCGGTAATGCGAATAGCATTTGCCACCTGCCTGAGCGTGTTTAAGGACGAAGGCTTTAAATCGGCACTTCCGGTATCAAACAAAAGATCCCCGGGGAAAATGATCCTGACCGCCTTATCCTCCTGAAGCTCAATCTTTCCGATATCAGTAATATGCTGAAGCTGTATGGTATCCTCAGCCTTTTCCAACTTGTTTAAAGACGAAGAGTTTAGCGATTCAATTGACATCCGGACTTCGGATGAGTTTCCTGTTTCCGTTGAAGTCGCCGGTACTATATTCGCTTCAACCTGGTTTATAAAAGAAAAATTATGGTTTGCTGATTTGTAAACATACATAACGGCAAACAGAATAAACATGGTCATCATCAGATCTGACCATGCAATAGGCCAAATCCTCCGCTGAGGCTTATGTGTGCTGTTATATAGCCGCATTTCTTCTTCCGAAGGTAAGCCTGCATAATAGTCTTCCAGCGTATACGACGATTTCAAAGGCTTGAAATAAGCTTTGTGTGTCTTTGCCGGGTTTGGTTTTTTATATTCTTCATCCATATGTTTTCTAAAATAGTAGGGCTAAAAAACAGTTATTTTCTATTGCCCGTTTTAAAAGCATTTTTCATGCCAAGTTATTATCGCTAAGAGATAAAACCGGATTCCTATTGTAATTATCGCAGTATATTTTAACGAAAGGCGGCTAAAAAAGTAGACTTTATGTTATTTGCTGCTGTATACTTTATATACTTGCACCAAAAATATAATGGGGATTGGTCTTACGAATCAATTAACCTGACGCTAAGGAACTGGAAATGAATCCATTAACGGTGACAGAGTAGATTATTTGTTATCCCAGGGAGATAATATGGAACAACAATTGGAATTAACGGATTATATTCACACCGATTTGAATGAGGAAAATAATGTTATTGCAGGACACTATGTCCTGACGGAAGAAACCCGCCTCCCTTACCACGATAGTGAATTCTTCTACTTTTTGGGGGAAGGCGTACTGGATAACTCTTGCTGCGGCTTTGGAAATTTGTCTTATGCCATTGTGCCCGGTTTTATAATTGATTGGAAATATAGAAAGACTTCAGACGGTTTCCCTGTTACAAGAGTTGAGCCTATCAGAGACAAGGCTCTGCAAAACGAAATCATATCCTTGATTGAACAAATAGATACGGTCTGCCAGGTATCCTTTCTATAAATAGCCGGTTTCAAAACGCCCCATTTTGGTCGATCTCTGTGTTGGGCTCAAATTTCAACCCTCGAAATACTCAATGTATTCCTGTGGTTGAAATTTTCTCCCGCCTTGAGCTTGACTAAACTGAAACGTTTTGCAATTGTCTCATATGTTCAATAAAAAATGATGATGAAAGGCGGAAAGATGGTTCAAAAAACAGACAATCTCCCAATGTGGGTATATCTCGCGTTTTCAGTTATTGAAACCAGAAAAGGGGCTTTGTGGCTAATAGGTTCCAGTGTAGTTTTTTCTGTTTATTGCGTGCCTTGGGGTCGTATATTTACTAATCAGGATTGGATTATGAAAATATTTCTAATTAATGACTGGAGTTGGTTTGCCATGATGATACCTGTCATATTGTGGTATTGGATAAGCTTAAGGTGGATGGATAGAAATTCTAAATGGACTGATAGCGCGCATCAAAAAGACTAGTCACATACAAAGTGCTTTCCCTGAAAAATACCAACTGTTAGGCCAATATTACATTGAATATCTATGGTAACAGATTTTTTTTATTGATTAGCCCTGATAGCTGAATATATTTCAAACAAAGCAAAGAACAGGCTCATGATTAAAGGCCCGAGAAGAAATCCTATCGGTCCGAAAAAAACGATACCTCCGAGAACAGACAGAAGAATGATCATCGGATGCACCTGCATTCTTTGCCCTACAAGCTTCGGGCCTAAAAAATTATCGATCAGGCCTACAGCTCCTACTCCCCAGACAAGAAGGCCGAATCCTGGTAAAGTTTTGCCGGTTAGGAAAAGAAACAAGATAGCAGGAATTAAGACAAGCGATGTCCCAACACCGGGGATAAGAGCAGACACTGTAGTAAGACTTCCCCAAAACATTGCATTAGGAACTCCAAAAAATGTAAAGCCAGCAGTGGCAAGAGCACCTTGAATAATTGCTATAACAAGATTTCCCTTAATAACGGAATTTATGGCCTCTCCCAGTTTATTTGAAATTAATTCATTTTCATCAAACGGTAAGGGACTTAAATCAAAAAAAGATTTTTTTAGTTTTTGGCCATCTTTAAAAAGGTAGTAAAGTGAAGTGAAGAATATAAAAGAATTTATCATTAATTTTGCAGCATTCGAGAAAATCCCACCTATTTGCTTAAGCAGTAATCCAAGACCTTCTTTCAGATACATATCAATATCAAGCTTAAAATCTTTTACGGCAGGCAGGAATCTGCCTATATTTTCAATCACCTTATTCATTACATCATGAGCACTTTCCTTTGCACCACCTTCAGCAAGAGAAAAATATAGTTGCTGAGCTTCATTAAGTATCTGAATTCCAAATAATATAATTGGGACAAGCAAAATACTTATAACAAGTACCGTGGTAATAAGCGCTGAAAGCCCGCTTCGTTGTTTTGTAAGACCAAGAAAATATTTATAAACAGGCTGAAAAACAACGGCAAAAACAACTGAAAAAATAAGAGTGTAGATAAAAGGTCGGAAAATAAAAAAAATAAGAGTTAAAGATCCTGCAAGCAGGGCGGCAAGAAAATAAAAATGAGGTTTCCAACTATCCATAATTAAGGTTTCCTGAATAATTCACAGTTTGCTATCGTTATGTAAAAGCAGTTGATTTTCAGAATCCGCACAATATTTTCCATTTATTTTTCTTTGGTAAGATAGCATTGTTTTGAAAGTGGCTCAATATATTAAATGCGTTTTAGAAAACTTTAAGTATCTTTACCGGCACTGTTTGAAAAGAAAATTCATAGAACTTTTTTTAATATATTATTCTTGTTGACATTAAACAATGGCGGGCGTAGAAATGCTTGCTCTGAAATTATTGAGAGTTAACTATCTACTAATATTTCTAATATTTTATAGGATTTATAATAAAGAATTGCAAAAGCCTGTGTTTATCGATTTATTAAATTTATTTCGATTTTATGCAGGCTTTTATGCGTTAATAACAGGATAATAATATGGCAGCAAATCTTAATAATACACAGAATCCATCTGCTCTTTTGCCTTTTATATATGATTTCAGGCAGCATTTGATTGCATTCTATAAGACTTTGTCTTCAAAGAATAAACAAATTGATATTGTAATCAAAATCTTGATTTGCTTTGGTGTTGTTTCAATTGTAGTGCTTGATATATTGTTTTTGGAACGTATTTCAATGGTTAGGCAAGAGTTGAGGCAAAATCCCTATGGAAGAGCTTTTATGTTATTTGCACTGGTCTTTTTTTGGGTTAATATAATTGAGTTTTTATGGAGGCTTTATCTTGTTTTTAAATATAAGCCTGTTTCCTCAATGCCGGATGAAGAATTGCTTTCATGCAGTGTTATTGTGCCTGCCTTCAACGAAGGCAAACAGGTATATATGACACTCAAAAGTCTTACAGAAAGTGACTATCCGTTGCAAAAACTCCAAATAATTGCTGTTGATGATGGAAGCGCTGATGATACGTGGGAATGGATATCTAAAGCAAAGCAAGAATTGGGAAAAAGAATCATAGCGATAAAGTTGCCTAAAAATAAAGGAAAAAGACATGCCCTATATTCCGGATTTCAGCAAAGTAAAGGCGATATACTCGTAACTGTAGACAGTGATTCTGAAGTTACACCCGATACCCTTAGAAATCTTATAAGCCCGTTTGTTAAAGATGAAACAACAGGTGCTGTTGCCGGTAATATACGTGTTCTTAACCGAAATGAAGGTATAATTCCCAAGATGCTTGATGTGATATTTGTTTTCAGTTTTGATTTCATCCGAGCCAGTCAAAGCATGGTAAATACTGTGTTGTGTACTCCGGGCGCACTTTCGGCTTACCGCAGAAATGTAGTAATTCCGATCCTTTCCGAATGGCTTAATCAAAGATTTTTCGGGAAGCCTTCTACAATAGGTGAAGATAGGGCCATGACAAACCTTATCATCAGGGAAGGTTATAATGTATATTTTCAGCGAAACGCGGTAGCATTTACCAATGCTCCCGTAAAATATATAAATCTTTGTAAGATGCTGTTGCGCTGGGCGCGCAGCCACATTCGCGAAAGTATAGTTATGTCACGTTTTATATTTAAAAAGTTCAGGAAGCATTCAGCACTTGGTGTGCGTATAAATTTCATTTTAAATAGCATGGGAATAATTTTATCCCCGTTTTTTCTTTTTACTACAATTGCATGTTTTTGCTGGCGTACAATGGAGTTTGGAATAATCATATTGGCAGGAATAATATTAACATCAAGTGTGGCAAGTATATTATACACAAAGCGGTGCAGAAACTCGGATGGACTGTTTGCCTATTTATACGGGATTTTTGCTCTGGCAGGCCTTTCGTGGATATCTGTTTATTCACTTGCTACGCTTCATCACACCGGGTGGTTGACCCGTGGCAGCAGTGCTGAAAGCAGAAAATCAGCAGTAAAAAGCCAAAGAGTATATTTTGATTTTAATGAAGTAAATACCGGAAAAGAAATTCCCTCCAGGTTGATAATATCATAATAAGTTGCAGTCCTGGCGGCTTTATATCCTATGAAGCCGCCAGTAAATAACTTTCAATTCAAGATGATTCGTACTTTCTATTCCTGTATCTACCCCATGTTTTGAGGCTTTTAAAAACCAGAGCCAGTTTCAAAACGTCCCATTTCGGCCGATCTTAAGCGTTGGGCTCAAATTTCGCACGAAGTTACACGTAGTGAAGCATAAGCGCTATCCTCGAAATACCCAATGTATTCCTGTGGTTGAAATTTTCTCCCGCCTTGAGCTTGACCAAACTGAAACGTTTTGAAAGTGGCTCACCAGTTATTAAATTTAACAAAGCCGTAAAAAGTCCCCGAACCGTCATACCGGCGAAGAGACTGTGTCGTAATTAGAAAAAATGTCATTCCGAACGTATGTGAGGAATCGTAACATTCTGAATTTATTTAAACCAAGAATTTCTCGCTTCGCTTCGAAATGACAAAAAAAATGAATTACGACACTGTCTCGAAAGCCGGTATCCGGAGCATATTAACCCTTCAGGCAGTTATGTCAAATAAAAATCAAAGCTTTTGGTGACAAATGATAAATTTCAATGTATGCAATAAATGTCCTAAATGGTAAAAGGTAAAATGTTCTAATTGATATAACATCTCAAAACAATAAGTAGTTTTTGTTATGTTTCTTTCTTCAGATAGATATGTGGTCTTTGATGTTGAAACAACCGGCTTTAATCCACAGCATGGTGCAAGGGTTATTGAAATCGGTGCTGTTCATATTGAAAACGGCCATATAATTTCCGAGTTCAAAAGCCTTATCAATTGCGGCAAAACTATTCCAAAACAAACTCAAAAAGTACACGGCATAACAGATGAAATGCTCTTTGGGGAGCCTGCCCCCGAAGAAGTTTTTCCCGATTTTATTAAATTCATTTCAAAAAGCACACTTGTGGCCCATAACGCCGTATTTGATATCAGGTTTTTAAGGTATGAACTTTCACGTCTCGGGTTTGCCTTGAACAATGACTACCTGTGCACTTTAAATATGAGCAGAACACTCTTTCCCGAACTTCAAAACCATAAACTTCTTACAGTAGCAAAACATGTTTTGGGTGATATCCCCGAAAATCTTTGCCTGCACCGGGCGCTTGATGACGCAAGGCTTACGGCAATGATTTGGATGGAGATGGTTAAATAGTATTCCCATAGCAAAGAAGGAAGAGCATAATTAAAAGATAAGGTAACTAATGAAATATTATGCGCATTCAGAAAATAGTCTTAATGTACAACATGCATTATCAAAGCATCTTCATCAAACTGCAAAACTTGCTGAATCTTTTGCATGTAAAGAAAACTATAAGCCAATTTTCTATCTGACGGGGCTATTGCACGATCTCGGTAAATATCAGCCTGAATTTCAAAAGTACCTTGAAAATGGCGGAAGGCGTGGCAGTGTCCCGCATGCTGCATGGGGTGCAGGGTATGCGCGACTTCTTAGAATCATGGAAGCGTCTTTTGCTATTGACGGTCATCATAAGGGGTTACCGGATAACTCAGCTTGGAAGAGCGCTACTGTGCCTTTTTATCGTGGGGAAGTTCCCAGTTTTGAGGGAATCAAACAATCATTTATTGCTGATGTGAAAATTAACGAGGCAGATATCACAAAGCCTGATTTTTTGAACTTTGAAGAAAAATCACATCGTGAAATTTTTATAAGGTATCTTTTTAGTGTTTTAACCGATAGCGATTGGCTTTCCACGGAAGAACATTTTGATAAAGATACGTTTGAAATACGCGCTCAAATCACCTTGCCAATAGACGATATGATAAAAAAATTGGAAAAGGAATTCTCAGAGAAGTCAAAAGACGGCGAAATTAATCAGCTACGGAATAAGGCCCGCGACGAAGTTTTGCAGAAAGCGGATATGCCCTGCGGGTTTTATTCGTTACCCCTTCCAACCGGGATGGGTAAGACGCTAACATCCATAGCCTGGGCACTACAGCATGCGAAAAAAAATAATTTGAAACGAATAATAATAGTTCTTCCTTATATAAATATTATAGACCAGACCGCTCAAGTCCTGAAAACCATTTTTGGCGAAGAATGGGTTCTTGAACATCATTCTGTTTACAATGAAGGCGAGAATGAGGATAAAGATAATTACTTCTTGACTCAGCAACGAAAAAAACTGGCATGTGAAAATTGGGATTATCCGATTATCGTAACGACAACTGTTCAATTTTTCGAATCTTTGTTCAGCAACAGGCCATCCCAGTGCCGAAAAATACACAACATAGCAGAATCTGTGGTGATTTTCGATGAAGTCCAGACGCTTCCAAAGGAAGTGATATTACCAACGCTCAGAATGTTACAGGATGTTCAGACTATTATGAAGACATCGTTCTTATTCTGCACAGCAACCCAGCCAGCATTCGAAAAAAGACAGGGATTTGACGGTATAAGTGTAATTTACCCATTAGTTGACGACCCCGTAGAAATTTACAGAAAAACAAAGCGAGTTGAATATCACTTGTTGAACGAATTAAATCCGTTGGATTATGAAGAACTGCTTGACGCAGTAATGCGGGTGGGAGGTTCGTCATTGGTGATATTCAATACCAAAAAAGCCGTTTTAGAGTTTTATAACAGTGCGCGAAATGAAGGCAATTGGGTAGTAAAATATCATCTTTCAACAGCAATGTGTCCGTCGCATCGAAAGGATGTAATTAAAAAAATCAGGTATGACCTTAAAACAAAGAAAAATATATTGGTAGCTTCCACACAGCTTATCGAAGCAGGTGTAGATTTTGATTTTCCATCTGTTTTTCGCGCTATAGCGCCGCTTGAGTCGGTTATCCAGTCCGCTGGACGCTGTAATCGTGAAGATAAACTGCCAGATTATGGAAATGTATTTTTGTTCAAAGTCCAAGATGGCGGCATGCCGGATAAGACATATTCGGCTTGTGCCGGTTTTACCGAAGATATAGTAAAGGCAGATATTAATCAGTTATATACCCATGATATTTTTGCCCAGTATTATGCCAAGGTGATCAATCTTTTTGTAGAACCCGATAAGTACGGGATAAACAATGCCCGTAATGAATTTAAATTCAAAACTGTCAATGACAGTTACCGCATAATACAAAATGCTACAGAAGGGCTTTATATTTATAACTTCAGCGACAAAAGCAGGCAGTTGCTTCATTCCATCGAACACAAAGAATTTTTATCAAGGGATGATTACAGGGAAATGCAGGCGTATACGGTACAGGTATATAAGTATTTTATTTTTCAGAATAGCGCAATGTGTAAACCAATGCCCCAGGGATTTATGATCTGGTACGGGAATTATGATCCTGAAACAGGTATTTCAGTGGCCCCCATCGAGGCGGATAAATTAATCGTATGATCAGGAGGTACATATGCTTGATAGTCGAATTGTAAGAGTTAAAGTAACCGGCGATTTTGCATGCTTTACAAGGCCGGATTTGAAAGTTGAACGCATGACGTATCCGTGCATGACGCCGTCTGCTGCTCGAGGTATCCTGGATTCTATTTTGTGGAAACCGGAGTTTCAGTGGTATGTCAGAAGAATTTTAGTTTTAAATCCTACTAAGTTCTGCACAATTAAACGCAATGAAATTAACACCAAACAAGGAAGAAATCCGATTGTGATAGAAGAAAAACGTGCACAGCGTAACAGCGTTATCTTAAAGGATGTTGCGTACATCATTGAAGCGTCTATTTACCAAAAACAAACATCCGGCAACAACAGGCCTGAAAAGTACATTGGGTCGGAGGTAGGGAAGGAAGGTATGTTTCCCCGACGCGTTAAAAAAGGCCAGTGCTGGCGCAGGCCATATCTTGGGACACGCGAGTTTTCAGCTGAGTTCATGGAGCCGGACGGTACTGAACAGCCAATACGGGAAACCATTCCTATTGGGAGCATGCTGTTTGATATTTTTTATAACGGGAAAGGAAAACCTGAACCCTTATTCTTCCATGATGTTGCGATACGCGACGGCGTTTTGCACTGTGAAGTCCAGGAGAATGACAAGATGATGCAGTCCAGTCATTTCCAGCCGCCGATGGATAGTGAAACTTCTGCCGGGCTCTATGAGTTCAATCAGAAGGAAGACCAGGAGGCTGCCTTATGATTAAGGAATTAAGTGAGTTGGGAAAAACGCTTAGGGAACAACAGAGCAAAAAAGAGTGGGTTCATGATGCGCTTAAGGAAGAGCCGATTTCAATGGAGATAGTTATCACCGCAGATGGCGGTTTTCAAAAATTCGAGTTATTTGAAAAAAAATTAACCATTGCTGAAGCTATAATCGCAAAGAAGGGAAAAGCGAGACTGTTGCTCGACAAAGCTGAAGAAGTACTTTGCTATGGCGGTAAAGTATCGAAAAAGAAACACGAGTTGTTTTTAGGCAAAATAGAAAAGTATCGAAATTTGCAGGAGCTGGCTCCAGTTGTGGCTTTTTATAGGCAGAATAAAGCTGACGGGTTGGAAAAGGCATTAAAAGACTTTGAAACCGCTATTCCTGATGAAAAAAACAGAAAAGGTAATATCGGATTTCGGATTCAATCAGCGGGCATTCGTATTCACGAAAATCCGAATGTTTTGAAGAAAGTTATTGAAGAGTACGAAACGATCCAAAAAACACTACTGTCTCAAACACAAAAGAATTGTTCCGTTTGTGATAGGGCCGCTTATCCGGTTGTGGATATTCCGCATGGAATGATCAAAAGAGTGCCTGACGGACAATCAAGCGGCTGCGCTCTTGTTTCATATAATGAAAATGCATTCGAGTCTTATGGTTTAAAAGGAAACAGTAACTCTTCGATATGCACTAATTGTGCGAAGTCTTATGTGGAAGGGATGAATTGGCTTCTATCATCGGGGAATGAAATCCTTGTTAAAAATAAAAAAGGCAAAGAAAAAAAGGAATTCCGATATACCAACCGCAAAAATTTCGGTTCGGATACAGCTGTTGTTTTTTGGACCCGAAACAATGAGAAGTTGGATGAAATCGACTATCTCGAAGAGCCAAATCCATCTGATGTTGCAAGATTAATCGAATCTGTTACATCGGGAACCGAACATGATAGCCGGTATCTTGAGCCAGACCGATTTTATTCATGCACACTATCCGGTTCGGCGGCTAGGATAGCAGTTAGAGATTGGATTGAAACAAGTTTGTTTGATTTTCAAAAATCAATAGCAAAGTGGTTCCAAGATATTTCAATTTCAGAATATGATTCGGATTTGAAGAGTACCAAAACACACTACCCCAGACTGTATGATCTGGCAAGGAGCTGTCAGAGAAAAAACAGCGACGGAAGTTTTGACAAAGACGATAAATCATTGCCAAGAGTAGCCGCTTATTTATGGAATGCGGCGTTAAAAAAGACTTCTCCGCCATTATGGATGTTAGCAAAAACGATCCAGAGAGCGCGCTTGGATAAATACGGTGTTACTGCCGATAGAGCAGCTTTAATAAAAATTATTTTAAATCGGAATAACAAAGGAGGTGATTTTGTGATTAAGGAAAATATTCAAGAGGGCGACAGGCCGGTGGCCTATGTTTGCGGTCAGATTTTTGCAAAACTGGAGAGCATTCAGTATGCGGCGTTAGGGGATAGGAATGCCGGAATACGTGTGCGGTATTTTACATATGCTATGACTTTGCCTTCTGCTGCATTTGGGCGGCTTTTTGATCTAAATTCGAAGCATTATACAAAACTGAAAAACGAGAAGCCCGGACTTGCTATCAATATGGACAAAGAACTTCAGGAATTGGTGAAGGACGTGGATATTAACAAATTACCTGCAACTTTTTTATTAGAAGAAAAAGGGCAATTTGCTATCGGATATTATCATCAGAAACAGGCGCAATTCAGCGGAGCAAACTCGAAATAAAATAAAGCGGAGGTATAACATGAGCGAGGCAATAAAGAATCGGTATGATTTTGTATTTTTGTTTGATGTGAAAGATGGCAATCCTAACGGAGATCCAGATCAAGTAAACTTACCCAGAGCTGATGCAGAAGACCAGCATGGATTGATAACGGATGTATGCATTAAAAGAAAAGTAAGAAATTATGTCATGCTTGCAAAAGAGCTTAAACCACCCTTCGATATATTTATCAGGCAGGAGCAAATTCTGAATAATATTATTGATACGGCTGTTGGCGAAAAGATTCAGGAACGTCAAGCAAATTTATGCCAAACATATTTTGATATCAGAACATTTGGTGCTGTCTTATCAACTGGTGATAAAGGTGCGGGAACCGTTCGAGGTCCTGTTCAGTTTACTTTTGCAAGATCAGAAGATCGTATATATCAGGCGGAACATTCAATAACACGTTGTGCTGTGACAAAGGAAGAAGATGCAAAAAAGCAAGAGAAAAGAGAACATGCATCTACATTTGGAAGGAAATCAACTGTCCCATATGCCATGTATCGCATGCATGGTTTTGTTTCTGTTTTTGATGCCAGAAAAACAAAATTTTCTGAAGAAGACCTCAAATTATTATGGAAAGCATTAATAAATGCTTTTGAACATGACAGGGCGGCTGCGAGAGGGGAAATGAACCCAAGAAAGCTGGTTATATTCAAACATGCAAGTCATTTAGGCAATGAGTTGTCGGGAAGATTATTTGATCGTGTAAAAATAAATAAAAATTCAGAACTTCCAAGAAGTAAAAATGATTATCGAATTACTGTTGACAGGAATAACCTCCCATCCGGTGTCGAAGTTAAAGAATGGCCGGAAGAAAATATATTTTGAGGTATTAAACATGACAAACTCACAAGACCCACCCAAACTCATCCCGCCCCATGGCGGCTATCAGAACCTGCAATCTTATCAGATGGCTGAGATTGTCCATGATGCCACGGTGGTATTTTGTAACCGATTTATCAGCATTCGTTCGCGCACCCATGACCAGATGGTTCAGGCGGCTCGAAGCGGCAAGCAGAATATTGCGGAAGGGAGCATGGCTTCGGGTACTTCTAAGAAGTTTGAGCTAAAGCTTATTGGCGTGGCGCGGGCAAGCCTTGAAGAATTACTGTTGGATTTTCAGGATTATCTGCGTCAGCACAATTTGTCGCTTTGGGGGAAAGATAATCCTAAAGCAAAGGAAGTCAGAAATTTGTGCTATCGGAAAAATAGGTCTTATATGACTTATAAGACTTATATTGAGGCATCGCCTCCCGAAATCGCGGCAAACACTTTAATCTGCGTGATCCATCAGACAAACTACCTGCTTGACCAGCAGCTTCGGGTTTTGGAAAAAGATTTTTTGAATGAAGGCGGTTTTACGGAAAGGCTATATCGGTTGAGATCACAGAGAAGAAAAAAATAAGGCTTATATGACCAATACGACCTATAAAAATCAAGAAGATGATCTTATTATGCTTTCTGCTCTTCAGCATATGGTTTTTTGCCCAAGGCAGTGCGCACTCATTCACATCGAGCAGATCTGGGCCGAAAATCGGCAAACTGCCGAAGGAAAAATCATGCACGATAAGGTTCATGATGAGCATAGCGAATCGAGAGGAAATATTCGTATTGAATATGGAGTGCCGCTTCGCTCCCTCCGGCTGGGTTTGATCGGCAAAGCAGATGTAGTGGAATTTCACCGCCTGCCGGAAGACAAATGGCAGCCTTTTCCGGTGGAGTATAAGCGGGGCAAACCTAAGGCTGATGATTGCGACAAAGTACAGCTTTGTGCTCAGGCTATGTGTCTGGAAGAAATGACAAGTACCACTATCACGAAAGGGTCGCTTTTTTATGGGAAAACCCGAAGGCGACTTGAAGTTGTTTTCGATAATAGACTGCGGCAAAAGACCGAAGAAGCAGCCCAGAATGTTCGGGAGATTATAGAATCCGGTAAAACTCCTCCTCCGGTTTATACAAAGAAATGCGAAAGCTGTTCGTTGGTTGGGGAATGCATGCCGAAAACGATGGGAAAAAAGCGTTCAGTAAAGAGCTATCTATCAAGAATTTTGGGTGAGCTATGAAGAAACATTTGAACACATTATTTGTAACATCACAAGGGGCCTACCTTGCTAAAGAAGGTGAGACTGTAGTGGTTAAAGTGGAAAAGGAAGTACGTCTGCGGATACCTGTCCATACAATCGGTGGAATTGTCTGTTTCGGAAATGTAGGATGCAGCCCTTTTCTTATGGGCTTTTGTGCTGAAAATGGCGTGGGCGTAAGTTTTTTATCCGAATATGGCCGTTTTTTGGCTCGTATTCAGGGGCCGGTTTCCGGCAATGTATTACTACGGCGGGAGCAATACAGAAAAGCGGATGATCCTGCTTTTTCAGCGGAAATGGCAAAGGCCGTACTTATCGGCAAAATAGCCAATTGCCGAACCGTGCTGAAACGTGCGCTACGGGATCATACGGAAAAAATAGATTCCGATAAGATTGCCGATACAGTGAAGCGCCTGAGCTATAATCTTGAATTGCTGAACAGAGATCAACCTCTTGATGTTTTGCGCGGTCTTGAGGGAGATGCAGCACATATTTACTTTGGCGTGTTCGATCACTTAATAGTTTCTCAGAAAGAAGCCTTTTATTTTCATGAGCGAAACCGCCGCCCGCCTCTTGATAATGTAAATTGTCTGCTGTCTTTTATCTATACGCTTCTTGCACATGATATCCGGTCGGCTCTTGAAGCAGTCGGTTTAGATCCGGCCGTGGGCTTTTTACACCGTGACCGGCCCGGAAGGCCAAGTCTTGCTCTTGATCTTATGGAAGAATTTAGGCCGGTTATTGCCGACAGGCTGGCTCTATCGCTTATTAATCTTCGTCAGGTACAGGATAAAGGATTTAAGAAAACCGATTCAGGAGCGGTTTTAATGAATGACGATACACGAAAAACTCTCCTTGTAGCTTATCAGGAGAGAAAACAGGAAGAGATATATCATCCTTTTATCGACGAAAAAGTAACTATCGGATTGCTGTTTCATATTCAGGCGTTGCTGCTTGCCCGTTATCTGCGCGGCGATCTGGATGGCTATCCGCCCTTTATCTGGAAATAAGGAGAAATATAAATATGTTTGTGCTGGTCAGTTATGATGTCGCAAACCAGGATGGTGCAGGAGCAAAGCGTTTGCGCAGAGTTGCAAAAGCATGTCAGGATTATGGCCAAAGAGTTCAATACTCTGTTTTTGAGTGCTTAGTTGATCCGGCAAAGTGGGCTGTTTTGCGTCAGCGTTTGATTGACGCAATTGATCCTGATGAAGACAGCCTGAGATTTTATTTTTTGGGCTCAAACTGGAGGCGGCGTGTAGAACATATCGGGGCAAAAAAATCAATTGATCAGGAGGGTCCGCTAATTGTATGAGAATGTTTGCGAACCTCAAGCTGTCATATTTTTACAGTGGAGTTCGCACTGGTTATAACTCGATGATATGCTTAGGCATTTTCAAAATTTTATTTTTGGGTGTAGTAATATATCCGGAAATAACATAAGCATCGCAGAATATAGCAATTATATTCTGAATATATAGTAAGTTAGATTTAGACAGTCGCGCCCCATGCGGGCGCGTGGATTGAAACAATGTTAGTTACAATCGTAAAGCCTTCTTTAAGAGTCGCGCCCCATGCGGGCGCGTGGATTGAAACCAGTAATCAAACGTATAGACATTATCTTGTTATCGTCGCGCCCCATGCGGGCGCGTGGATTGAAACCACCAGAATTTTGTATATGATCCAGACAATAATTGTCGCGCCCCATGCGGGCGCGTGGATTGAAACAAAGATCCGTGATTTAATCCATACGGATAAAAGTCGCGCCCCATGCGGGCGCGTGGATTGAAACATATCTGTACGATCCGTTAGGCCAATATTCATCTGTCGCGCCCCATGCGGGCGCGTGGATTGAAACCGCTTAAAAAGAAGGGTACGGATTATTGGGGGCTGTCGCGCCCCATGCGGGCGCGTGGATTGAAACCTGAGTGCTGTCTGATTGAAGCAAGGCACGTTTGGTCGCGCCCCATGCGGGCGCGTGGATTGAAACATATGTCTATCCTGATGAACTTACCGGGCGTGAGGTCGCGCCCCATGCGGGCGCGTGGATTGAAACGGATAAAGGATATACAGCTGATACACCGGCTAAAGTCGCGCCCCATGCGGGCGCGTGGATTGAAACCAACGAGTAACTCCGTTTACCCAATACTCCGTAAGTCGCGCCCCATGCGGGCGCGTGGATTGAAACAGACCGCCTGAGCTTGCTTTTTTTTTGAACTATGGTCGCGCCCCATGCGGGCGCGTGGATTGAAACGATTCAAAACTTTACTACTCAAATCAGATTTTTGTCGCGCCCCATGCGGGCGCGTGGATTGAAACAACAATAAAAGTGACAAATTCGACTTCCATTTAAGTCGCGCCCCATGCGGGCGCGTGGATTGAAACCAGCCGTATGAGGCACTGAATGGAGCATTATATAGTCGCGCCCCATGCGGGCGCGTGGATTGAAACTCAAATAGCTGAAATTGATCAAGATACGCCGTGGGTCGCGCCCCATGCGGGCGCGTGGATTG
>JAHITX010000056.1 GCA_018817425.1 Pseudomonadota bacterium | reverse complement strand
TTCAAGCCATCTTTGACTGATCTTCAATCGCAAAATCCTCAACGTAGCCCGCTACATTTGCGGTTTTGCTCAATCAGATCAGCCAAATCTGACCTAAATCTGGGCGCGAAATTCAATTATTTATTCATTTCCAGTTCCTTAGTCCAGCTGATATTTTTCTCTTAACTTACTTGATACTGATTTTATTGTTTCAAACGCCTTTTCAACTGTTTTTTCCTTATCGGGATTCACCAGACAGCAAGTTGCAGGAGAGAGAAGGCTTTTACTTAACATAAAATTTATATCGATTCCTTTTTTTGCAAGAACCTGCCACGTATCTTCAAGACGATTAATCAGAGACGGAATACTTTCTTTTTCAAAATTTTCAAAACCGGTAGGCACAATACCCCAGACTATAACACCGCCTCGTTCTAAAAAGCGCTTGATAGATGATGCATAAGAAGAAAATATTTCGGCATTTGTATATACGTCTAAAGACAATATGTCCAGTTTCAGGTTCAGTAAAAAATCCCAGTCAGGATTCCCGCAAAGATGTATGCCGCTAGGACGATCAAGCATTGAAAAAAAAAGGTCCAGGTCTCCTTTGGCTTTTATATCCCCATATCCCGACATAGCTGAAAAAAGAAACTGAAGTCCTGGTTCGTCTATAAACATAAATGCGTTTTTATTTAGTTTTTTTAACCGGGAAAGCTGAACATTTATTCGCTTTGCCATAAATTCCATCATAAAAGGGCGTACGGTATCATCGAAAAGGATAGGGCGCTTATTTTCGTCCATAATATTAAAACCGAAACTTATAGGCCCTTCAAGCTGCCCCCTGATTGCCGGTCTGTCCGAAAAATCACAGGATAGAAACTTATGGTAAACTTTGGAATAGGTATTGCTGATATCAAAATATTCAGGCTCATCAAAATGACTCATGGTTTCTTCGAATTCATTGATGAATTTTTCGAGTGAAAAGCGAAGTGTTTTATTTTTTAAATCAAGAAGAATGCCCGGAAAATGTTCTGCAGCCTGAACATACATATCTTCATAGTAACTGTAATTTGGAAGTTGGGGCCAGAACGGAATATCAAGAGATAAAGCCATTTCTAACGCTTGGTCCACATCCGTATGAGGCATAACCGCCATTGCGGTTGTAAGGAGATTTCCCGGAATCGGCATTGGTATTAATCTATTTTAACAAAAGCTTTTGCTTTAGAATTGCAAACAGGGCACGTTTCTGGCGGCTCATTTTCGCAGGTGTATCCGCATACAGTGCAGATGTAATAATCTACCGATTCCTGCTTATCCATATTTTCAAGTGCTTTTTGATAAAGAGCTGCATGCACCTTCTCAACTTCATTGGCATAGGTAAATGTTCTGATTGCTGCCTTATTTCCTTCCTCTTCAGCGGCTTTTATCATTTCAGGATACATTGATTTAAATTCATGAGTTTCACCTTCTATAGCTTCTTTAAGATTTTCAGCAGTGCTGTTTATACCTCCAACTACCTTTAAATGAGCATGGGCATGTATGGTTTCTGCTTCAGCAGCAGCTCTGAAAAGCCTTGCTATACGTGGTAATCCTTCTTTATCAGCCTGTTTTGCAAACGCCAGATACTTGCGATTTGCCTGAGATTCACCTGCAAAAGCTTCCAGTAAATTTTTTTCCGTTTTACTCATATCTTGTTCTCCTCTCAATATTATTTTCTATGGTTTCGATCTGAATAAAAGTTTAAATTTGAATATTTATAATCTAATACTTGTTGTAAGAATTGTCAAAAGGAAGTCTTATTTGTAAC
Organism: Pseudomonadota bacterium; assembly: GCA_018817425.1. Lineage (NCBI taxonomy): Bacteria > Pseudomonadati > Pseudomonadota > Pseudomonadota bacterium. The sequence goes on along the minus strand of JAHITX010000056.1, from coordinate 20,359 downwards.
TGGCTCTCATAAATAAAATTGGATTTAATCCATGAAGCCAGGATATCGTATATCAAATCATTCAGGCTCTAATTTATTTAAACCTACTAGATAATGCCCCCGGAATCTTCCATTATCATCTTTTGAAATATGCTTGATTTCGACTTTTGAATTTTCAATAGGATCTGATTTTTTTAAAGGATAAAATTGCATTTCCATTATGTCTCCGACATGTAAATATTCCATTATTTTGGAGTCTTGTCGAACTAGAATGCACATACCCTTCTTGGAAATATTTCTTATTCTGAAGTGATAGGCAAGAACAATTTCGGGTTTTGAAATTTGAACGCTATGGTATTTTTTGCTAAAAAGCCTGTCTTCAGATCTTCTTTCAGAACTTGATTCGTTTTCATTCATGACAATCTCTAAACTCATAATTTAGTAGGTTAAGGAAAAAGTATTCTTATACAATAATTACTTACCACATAAAATGAAAAATATTTTTCAGGTGTCAAAATAATGATTTTGATTCTTACAAGCTTTTTTTATAAGAGCATATGTGAATTTAAAAAATGATGTTAGTTTTCAGGTTCTTTAAAAAGTATGTTTTTATTTCCTAAAATATCCGGCTTAAATACTTTTTCATCCCAATCATTTGAACTTACATCTTCAATCGCAACCGATACTGTTTTTGCTTCACATTTTGCTATGGAGACAACATCTCTTACTATAGCATCCGTTAGCTTTTGCTTTTGTTCTTGTGATCTTCCCGGATAGAGCTTTATAATGATATGTGGCATTTAGTTTCCTTTTATTATTTTTTGCCTCTAACAGAAACATTGTTAAATGTCAATAATATAGAAAAATGTTTGGACTTTTTGAATCCGGAATATATTTTAGCATAAAAACGGCCTGTTTGATTTTGGTAAGAACTTAGGTATTACATCTTGTAAAATCGGCTTGCGGGATTTTGTGATACAAAGTATATGGTATATTAAAAGTTTTGAAAGTGGCTCTTTTGAGTAAGTCTTTTGAGATTACCGCTTTTACTGATATAAGCAAAAAGAAGAAGTTCTTCAAAAAACTCAATATAGTGAGATGTTTTAGAGAGAAAATGTGACGAATGAATAATTTTAATGATTTAATGAAAAGGCTTGTAAAAGCATTTGATGTGCCAAATCTTGATATTCCTGTTTCCGGAATCAGAATATATAAAAAAGATGAAACTGTGCCCGAAGAGGTAAAAAAATACCAGCCTGATGGAATTGCCATAACTTCCTGCCATTCGATCAGGACAACAATGATGGGAGATGCCGTATATTTAACAGAGCATAGCATAGGCTGTATTGCTGCGGCAATAAGCTTGGGCATTGTTGATAAGAATAAAACCTCTCCTTTGAAAGGGCAGAGAGAATATACTGAAATTATGAGAAAGAGCAGTGGGAAGGGTGATTCTTTTATCCCGCCTTCACCGCTTGAATTTGCTGATGGTACAGTGTATGCCTTTCAGGATTCTAAAAAAGAAGATTATGCCTTATTCGGCAAAAAAGATTCAGGGAGATATATATCAAAGGATGTAGCTCGCAAGGCTTTATCGGAAATGCTGTCTTTGCAACCGCCTTTAACACAGGGCGTATTCTATTTTTCTCCGGATTTTGAAGATGTAGAAATTTTGCCTGATATTGTGATACTTTCTTTACGACCTGTGGAATTATGCAGAATTATACAGGGCTATCAGTATATAACCGGAAACCGGGTTACAGCAAATGTGGGAGGACTGCGGGCCGGATGCTCGGATTTAATTGTAAGGCCCTATCTGTTGAAAGAAATCAACTTTTCTCCCTATTGTTTAGGTGCAAGACTTATTGCAAGATTCGAGGGTGACAGGCTGGGAATGGGTTTTCCTTTTTCGTTTCTTGAGACAATAGTAAAAGGTACTGAAGAATCAAAAACGGGTTTTCCGTTTCCCGAATACCCGGGTGCCTGCTTATAAGGTTGAGGATCAATATAATAGCATTCTATAATTCTAATGACTTATAAAGTTTTATAGCAATTATAATGAAAACCGGAAAATTGTTATAGCTATACTTTACTTGCTGTGTTCCCGTGATTCTTTCAAATCTTTATCTATAGCACTTGTTAACCCTTCCATTGAAAGGTTTCTTTGCAGTTTTCCATTTATAAAAACTGATGGGGTGCCTCTTACATCAGCATTTACTCCATCAATAATATCCTGCTGTACTTTTTGTAAAACCTGGGGATCATTTATCTTCTTTTCAAATTCCTGCCTGTTTATGGCTGTTTTTATTATTATCTCTTCGACCTTTTCATCACTTAGCTGGTTATGATTTTTAAAGAGAAGATCATGAAATTCCCAGAACTTACCCTGGCTTTTTGCAGCCAGTGCTGCTATTGCCGCACTCATTGCATAACTATGACTCTGAAGTGGATAGTTTTTAAAAACTATTTTTACTTCTTTTGGATATTGTTTCAGAACCTGATCAAGTACCGGGACAAGGTAGGCACAGTAAGGGCATTGGAAATCAGTAAAAACTACTAAAACAACCGGTGCATTAGAAAGTCCTTTGAAAGGAGAACCGGTTGTATTGATTTTATATATGAAGTCAACTTCTATAATTTCAACTGTTTTGCTTTTGCTGTTTGTAAGAAATAGAAGATTGTCTCTTGGGCCGACCCTGATTTGATCGAATTGTTTTCCTACCTGAATTTTTTCTTTTAATTTGCCATCTTTTGAAAAAACAAGAATATCTCCATGATCATCTAAAACAAAAATCCACTTGTCAGAAAAAGAGATGGCAACGTCAATAGGAGAACTTTTCATATTCAACCGGCTTAAAACACTCCATTGTACTTCGGCAAAAGAGGGTGAAGAAATAGAAGCAGCAATTGAAAAAGTTATAGCAATCAACAGAAATTTCAATTTCATGAAAAGCTCCTTTATATATTTGTGTTTTGATTTAAACCCGGCTTATTTTTATTTGAAAATATTAAGTAAAAGCCTTTTTTATGTCAAGGAATATATGGAGATATAATAATTTGAATATCAGAAAAGAAATATAGTTATTCAAAAATCATAAATGGTATCCTTTAGGATACTATACAAGACCAAGAAGATTTGATAATTATACAAAGCTTCAATTGATATTAAGTAGAATTATTCTTTTTTTAAAAAGATCTGTAGTCAGTGATTTGGTTTAGGGGGAAGCGGATCATGAATATGAGCATCAAAATTTCCTGTCATAATAGTTATGGGGTTAGCAATAACCATCGGAATACACTTCTTGATCAATTTTCTCAGGACCGTAATAAATCTTGTCTTTATATAGCTTTATGCAAAATTCATAAATCAGAATTGAAAAAGGAAACAGAATATGGAAGGGAAATTCCACAGTTCAAGATGTGACAACAATATTCTTCCAATTCATCGGTTTGCGGTCCACCATGACTATACAACACCAACGGAAAAGAGAGAAAGGAGAAGATAATGAAATATAGAAAAAGAATTGCAATTTGTGTAAATATTATCGCGTGCCTCGCAGTAATATTTACATTTGGGTGTGCTTCGATGATGCAAAAAAAGAACTTGGCTGATTTTAACAATCTTTATTGTGCTGGCCACTATAACGAAGCTGCGAATATTGAACTAAAAAAGAAAGGTGAAAAAAAATCAGATCCTTCCAAATTATTACAGTCATTACAGGCTGCGGCAGCATTACGATATGCTCAACAATATCAACAAAGCTCAGCGATGTTTGATGAATGTGAGGAGATTATAAAACACCATAATGAACAAGTAATGGCAATTGGGGTTGCTGCCAATATAGGCGCAACTTTAGTCAATGATGCCGTGCTTGATTTTAGAGGAGCCGAATATGATGGAATTATGGTCAATACATATAAGGCGATAAATTTTTGGCAGATGGGTGATAAGGATTTAGCAAGAGTTGAATTTAATAGGGCCTTGGATCGACAACGGAGAGCAAAAGAACTTTTTGCCGCTGAAATTGAAAAACAAAAAGAGGAATTGACAAAGAAACAGGAAAAAGAGAATAAAAAAGCACAAGCAGAAAATAAAAATGTTCCTAAAATGAATATCGATAAAAATGTCAATAATCCAGAAATTGATAAAATTTTGAGAGAAAAATATTCCAATTTGTATGCATTTAAATCCTATCCCGATTTTATTAATCCTTTCACTACTTATGTAGCTGGATTGTTCTTTATGTCAGAAGGAGATTATTCCAAGGCTGCTACCTTATTGAAAGAAGCATACGGAATGGTTGAAGGAAACCCCGTTGTATCGGATGATTTTGCCAGTGCGGAAAAAATGCTTGACGGCCAAAAAGACTGTAAAAACTACACATGGGTGATTTTTGAAAATGGCCTATGCCCCGTTAAAGAGGAGTTTCGTGTCGATTTGCCTATTTTGTTATTTACAGACAAGGTCAAATATACGGGGATTGCGTTGCCAAAATTAAATTTAAGAGAGCAAGCATATGTTCATTTGGTATTAAAAAACAGTGGGAAAACGGTCTGTCAAACCAGCATGTTAGCAAGCATGGATAGAGTAGTCCAAACTGAATTCAAAAAACGATACCCGACCATTGTGTCACGAGCAGTCGTTTCCGCTTTGATAAAGACCTATGGCCAATATTTGGCACAAAAAAAATATGGTGACTTAGGAGGGTTTGCCGTAGCACTTTACCAAGCCGCTACGACTTCTGCCGATATTCGTATGTGGACGGCCTTGCCCAAGGAATTTCAATTAGCAAAAGTAAAAACTCCCAAGGACGGCATTTTATACATAGAAACCCCGGCGGGAGATACAATCAGTGTTGAAGTGCCAAAAAACAATAATTCATTGGTGTATGTAAAGATACCGACATACGGTGCCAATGCGGTATATGATATCATAAAAATGTAAATAAGCTCCACATATTGGGGGGTAAAATGTTTCTTATCAAGAAAGTTTGTGTTTTTTTTATGTCGTTCCTGTTTATCAGTTGCATGGCAACAAAACCTGTTGATCCAAGAATAAATATCATTGGCAATTTCCTTGTTACAGATATTTCAATAACCGATGTTTCATCAGTTATAAATAACAGTGGTTTCATGGAAATCCAAGTTGTAGGAATAAACAAAACTGCTTTCTATAAACAATTTGAGTATAAAATTGAATGGCTTGACAATAACGGGCTGAAAATATCAACCATTATGTCTCGCTGGACAACATTTCCAGCTTATGAAAAATCTGAATTCAGGTTCAAGGCTGTAGCTCCTAAAAAAACAGCGACAAATTATAGAATTTTAATCAGAAAAGGAGGAAATTAACCTTGCAATTTAAAAATTATGGAGCCGGAAGGTTGTCATCTCGCGTCAGTTTTTCTTTTTTCAAGCTTATTGGAGTAGTCCTGTTGCTTTTCCTTATAAGTGCTTGCGCCACTACAACCAAAAACATAGATATGAGTAATGACAGGGAAAAGGCCGTTATGGGGCTTGACTATCGAGACTTTCAGAAAGCTGCCAGCGAAGCGATCAGTTCATTATTACAATCAGGTGCTGTCAACAAGCCTGATGGAGGACGATATGTGCTGGCGATATCGCGTATAGTAAATGATACTATGCAGCGTATTGATACTGACCAACTAATCAAGAAAATTCGAGTGGAACTTTTACAGAGCGGTAAGGTTGTGGTTACAACGGCTGTTGGGGCTAATGGCGCGGAAGACAACCTCGCTATGCAGGCAAGAGCATTAAGAAAATCAGAAGAATTCAACCAAAATACCATAGCTAGTAAAGGTCAAATGGTAGCCCCTGAGTTGAGCCTTTCCGGAAAAATAATCCAAAGAAATATAAGAGTTGATAGAGGTACTCAGCAGGTTGAATACTATTTTCAGTTGTCTCTCACTGACATTAATACAGGGTTGGCCTTTTGGGAGGGGGAAACTGTAATAGGTAAAAGAGGAAGTAACAAATCTGTATCTTGGTAAAAATCCATAAATATATTTTCTAAAGGAGATCTATTAATGAAAACAAAGATATTTTCTTGTGGCTGGTTGGTTCTTTATTTGTTTGTATCAATTTTTTCTGTTTCTTCATTTGCAGAAGAGATACAGGGAGGTACAGGCCAACCATCTTCAACAGAAAAGGGGACGGTTATTAATCAGAGTGATATCAATGAACTTAATGCCGTGTCTGATCCGAAATCCGTCAGAGCTGCATCCGATAATATGGAAGACTGGTTTGAGACTGTTCCACATCAATTCAATTTTACAAGTTATGGAGAGAATAATGGTAAGTTTGTTTTATACGCATCCCAATCTGTCTCTCTAAAGCCAACTGATCCGCAATATGGCGATGCGCTTGTCAATGCGTTTGACAAAGCCATGATGAAACTTCAGGAAAAATATTTGATGATTCGATTTGGAAAAACAACAACTGAAAAAATCAAATCATTTTATAGTGATAGATCGACATATTCTAAAGACATTCCGCTTCCCTGCGCAACCGAGCCGGACTACTTGAAAAATATTCTCTCTATCTTTGAAAAAGGTCTTGCTGTGGCCGACAAAAAACTTGATCAGGAGCTGGTTGAACTGGGCGTTGCCCCCCAGGAAGTGGCAAAAATGACTCCAAAACAGAAAAAAGATATTTTCAGAGATAAATTTATTAAATACACTCTGCGCAATGCATCAGGTAGTATTGCGGGTCTTTTTCCAATACAGACAAACGTGATTACTGATTCTACAGGGCAGACGGTTGTCGGTGTTGTTGCCATTGCCTCTCCGATAACTATCCAAATAGCTAAGGATATTACCCTCCAACGCAGGTCCTTGATTTCTGGCAAAGGTAGAGATATCGCGTTACTTTTACCCAATACTGAGGAAGAGTTTCTCGGAACTCTTGGTGTGCGATTAGCCTACGATCAAGATGGCACCCCGGTCATAATTTCTTATGGAATTGCGTCTCATCGACCAGATACGGGTAACGACTACATTAATGACGAGCTAAAAGAAGAATCCAAAGCCGAAGCAATTTCCAGTGCCGATGCTCAGATTGCTGAAATCATAAATGGTTTTATGAATGCAAAAAACGAACGAAAGAGAGGGGAAGAAATAAGAACATTTATTGAAAGAGAGATGAAGCCTGACAGTGATACAGTAGAAAAAACTATTAATGATATTATAAAGATAACCAATAATAAATCAAAAAGTTCTGCGCAAACAAAATTGCAAGGTATATCTACAATAAAGACATGGAGACATACGGTCAAAAGTGGGCAGAAATTTGTAGGTGCTGTCCGGGTTTGGAAATATTCGACAATAGCTGCTGTTAATTCATTCAATAATCCCAAAAGAACACCAATCAGCCAGCCAGCCGAAGAAGGGGAAGCCATTTTCCAACCGACCCAACATCCCAGCACACCAGTTAATACACTGGATGATTTTTAAAAACTTTTCAGGAGGGTGCGATGATGAAATGGCTGTTGATTTTTTTTTATATTTGTTTATGGCCAAGTATGTTGCTGGCAGATGAGGAAATAACGATTTTGGAAGTGCAAGGTTTTGGTGGCACACAAAGTGAAGCAGTGCAAAATGGATTAATTGAGGCTTTAAAACAAGCCAAAGGAGTGAATATTGAGTCAGAGAAAGAGTACGTTAAAAAACTTCGTGAAACAAGTCTTTCAACTGATAATTCAAGCTCATATAACCTTAAAATAGATGAAGATAGCCAAAGTACCGTTAGAGAGGCAACGCAGGGACTGATCCGAGAATATAGGATAACAGAATCAAGTCCGACTGACCATAGTGAATGGGCAGTCAAATTAGCAGTAAAGTTGGTGCGCTATAAAACTCCTGGTTTTTCACCACACGAACGAAGAAAAATAGCCGTTATCCCTTTTAGATCAACAAAACAATATTTCACTTTTCATGGTGTGGACATGCCATATCCTGAGATTTCTAGACAGTTTTCTCAAAAAATGGTGATAGAGCTGGCACAAAGCAGAAGATTTACCGTTCTTGATAGAGAGTATATGGAAGAATTCCTTCGCGAGAAAAATCTCATTTTGTCATCTGATATCCCGGTTTCCGAGTTGATGAAGATAGGCGAGGCGCTTGGAGTAGATTATTTGCTAATCGGCACAATTTCAGAAGCCAGTGAAAAACAAACTTCCTATTTTATTCAGGTAACTGGAGAAACCGGCTATGAGCATAGTGCCTCTTTTTTTGCCGATTATCGAATCGTTGTTATGGCAACACGGCAGATTAAATGGGCGGATTCGGTATCACTAACTTTTGATGATGCCAAAATAAAAGATATGGTACCAAGCTTGGAAGCTGTTCAAATAAAAACACTATTATTTGAATCTGCTGCTAAGAAGGTGGTTCACAGAGCAATGGAAAATATTTATCCACTCAGAGTAGTGAAAGTCCAAGCCAATGGAGAAGTAATTCTTAATCAAGGAGGTGTCTCCTTAGCAGATCGAGATATGCTGGATGTTTTTAGCGCAGGAGAACAGGTTGTTGATCCTTATACAGGCGAAGCCCTTGGTCCTGCCGAATCTTGGATTGCAACGATTGAAATAGTCAGGGTTATACCCAAAATGTCATTTGCCAAGGTCATAAAAGGAGATTCAGGATCTATCCCAAATGGCAGTATATGCCGTCGAATCACAAATGAAAAATCTTTGCTGCAACGGCCATCAGGAAGAGTTACGAATATTATATCTTCCCCTAGCGGAGGCGTATATCTCCCATTCGACAACTAAAAATATTATTAAAAAAATAGGGTAAAAAAGATAGAAGATAAGGGGCATCAGCAATTCTCGGTGAAGTTAAGAAGCTGCATAATATTACCATGCAGAACAAATCTTGAATTTATTTTTCGCAAGCAAGGATATTGTATAAGCACAGTTGGATTAGATGAAGATATGATAAGGAAATTTATCAAAGATCAAGATAACAATACGAATAGATAATTAGCCCCTTCAGTGGCTTTCCCTTTCTATCTTACAAGAGAAATCCCAAATCTAAGTGAATGACTCTTTTCGTTATAGCGGATAAGACTTTCTGCATAGCCGTTGTAATACTGAACAAGAAAGTATAAATTCGGGTTAAGCCAGTCCTGATTTTCGTCTAAAAAAAGGATCTTGTAAAACGGATATGTTGCATCCAACTGTATGCTCCCGCCTTTTTTGCCATAACGCAGGTTTGAACCCACAGCAAGACCGTTGCGCTTTCCGGCTTTAAGTTCAAGATCAAAGTAGCCCCTGTAATCTTCTATATCAGGATTAGTATCATTATCATTGCCCGCATATATCCAGACTTTTGGAGCAACTTTTAAATGGTAATCGTTACCTAAATTGAAAGCCGAAATGGGTTTTATATAGAGATAATTGGTACTGCGGGAATCTGTGCCGTCCTTACCATTTGATTCATGTTGAAAACCGGCTTTTAAGCATAAGTGTGACATTGATAAAAAGTCAGGCCTGATGTTTCTTGTAAGGTAAAAAAGCTCCGGTTTATAACTTGTATCATCAAAAGGCTTGGAATCGGATTTAAGATCCCATAACGATGTTTGTGTATACCCGAAATGAAATCCGCTTAGCCATGGCCTGTTTTTTGCCCATTCATGCTTATCAACATCAAGAATCCGATATTTAAAACTGAATTGAAATTTGCTTTTTTCAGGATCAGTACCTACGCCAAAATAGGTTGGTTCGTTAGAGGGAAAATAAGGAAAATCTTTTTGGAATAAAGCCTGAATTTCTTCAGCGGTGTCGTATTTTTTTGGCGTTTCGGAAACGCACTTTGGATCTTTTTTATCTGTTTTAACTACGCTGAACAAAACTTTTTTTGAAGTAAACGTAACAAGCTCTATGCCAACACTGCCTTCAAGAGATTCAGGAACGTCAAAAGTGTATAGTTTTTTTATAAAGCCATTTGCCGGAATATCGATTTTATCCAAAGGTTCAAAAGGTTTTGGATTTAATTGTAGTATTGGAGTTATGTCTTTGTTAATTAATTTGGGTTCAATAATCTTAGGTACATTTGCTGTAATGATTTGATCTGAAAGGTTTAAAAAATATACTTCAACAGTTGTGCTTTTACCTGATATAACAGGTTCAAAAGGTGCTACAATTATTGTTTCAAGATCAGACGCAAATGCTGCTGTATTTATAAAAACCAAAATGGCTGTAACTATTATTCTTAACATGTCAATACTCCAAATTTCTGATATTTATAATGACAATATTGAGATAAGCTTTAACTGTCAAGGCTTAAGTTAAGCATACACTCGCAAACAAACAATTATAATGGGAATAGGCAGATCATTTTGAAAAACTTTATAAAAATTCAACTGTTATAAAAATTCAACTTGATATTGTATCCTTGGCTTGGTAATATACCAGCATTAAAAAAACATATATATGATGTTAAATTTATTGTGTAGATTATTTATTATGTTTTTTATGTATATATAAATAGTGCTAATTTGGATTTACTGATTTAAGAAAGGAAAGTTGAAATGAAAAAGCTGATAATTTTGATAAGCATTGTTACTATTGCGTTTGCAGGTTGTGCAACCAAAACACAAACCGGTGCTCTTGTCGGCACAGGAGTTGGTGCTGCTGTTGGGGCCGGTCTTGGGCAGGCGATAGGACGCGATACTAAAGCAACTCTCCTTGGTGCAGCTATTGGAGCCGCTGCAGGAGGGTTGGCCGGTGGTGCTATCGGCAATTATATGGATAAGCAGGAGGCTGCTATGCGCCAGGCGCTGGCTGATTCTGAGGCTGCAAGCATAAGGCGCGAACAGGAAGTATTGTCACAAGCACAGACGGATAGTACAAAAAAAGTTCTGGATGTACTTACTGTAACTTTCAAGTCTGATTTGCTTTTTGCTGTAAATTCTTCAACTATATTTCCAGGCGCTTATGATGAACTGGACAGAGTAGCAAGAGTGCTTAATCAATATCCGAATACACGAATTCAAATTGGTGGCCATACTGACAGCACAGGCGCGCCGGATTATAACCAGACACTTTCCCAGCGGCGTGCTGATAGTGTCAAGAACGCTCTTGTCAGCAGAGGCGTGAGCGCCTCGCGTATGTCTACAATCGGTTATGGCGAGAATAAATCCATAGCAAGTAATGGCACCGAAGCCGGGCGGCAGCAAAACAGGCGTGTTGAGATCCGTATTGTACCGATGCAGTCATAGGAGCGGCAAAAACAGGATAATCTGTTGTCAGCAAATAAGAGTAGTTTGATTATATATGACGGTTTGCTGAAAATTCATCAAACCGTTATTAATTCTTCACAAACAAATTTTAATACTTCCAAACAATGATGCTCTTGCCGCAAACTAAAAGCTAAAAGTGGCAAGAGCGTTATTTCCATTCCAAACTTCACCCAAATATAATGAGCATTGAGTTTCTTACAACTGAAATACCATCTTGAAATTTTGGTGTTAACGCCTTACATATAAGAAAGATAATATTATAAGTAAGGAGGAGATTATGGCATTAGCAACTCTCACCACAAAAGGACAGATTACAATCCCCAAAATTATAAGAGATTCTCTAAAATTAAATACTGGTGACAAAATAGAAATTATTGTTACAGAAGATAGAGAGGCCATCATTCGGCCAGTTTCTAAAAAAGTTGATGATATTTTCTGTAAATTGCATAAACCAGGAAGAAAAGCTATATCCATCGACACTATGAACGATGTAATTAAAGATCGGATGCGGGATAAATGATATGATAAACAATGGTTAGATTTTTAGCATTGTCTTTCAAGGAAAAATATGGGCGGATTACTTTTCATCATAGCACTGACTTATTTTATTTGGGGACCTACATTGATAGTTGGTATTGCAATTCTCACTGTTAACTATTCACAACGCAGCACGAAGATTGCCATTCTGCTCATACCATCTTCATCACTAATAACCGCAATAATTGCGGCACCTGCAACAGTTGGAACAGAGGGATTTGCTGTTCCTGGTCCATTTTGGGTGCAGCAGGCATTTGGTAAAAAGCCGGAATTTTGGCTTGGCAGTTTTTTGAATAGCTGGTTGATATTCTTGGGGCTAACGCTTTTAATATACGGATTTATAGCTTTATATGGAAAACTCCTAAAGGTACTTAAAAAGAAAACTTAATATTGCATCTAATCCGACCGCCAAAATATTTTACTTTTAGGTTTCTTTAGAAGAAATAAGGAGCAGAAGTATTATACTTGTTTGTATTGACACATCAGCCATAACATGCTTTATTCAAAACAAATATTATCTATTTTATTCTATGTTCAATATTTTTTGCAGTCTTATATTACAATTCAAAATTAAATAAACCTGATACTGGTACAAGGTAAATGTGTCTGAAAACCACATGAATATCTTATTATCAGGGAAAATTGACCTGATAATCAATGGGTAGGCATCTATACAGGAGTGATCATGAAAATTAATACGATTCTGATATTATTCTTGCTTGTTATGATTCTCATTTTCCCATCCATTTTATATTCCGATGAATACAGTTCACAGCACCAAAAAGTTGTAAAGTTATTCGAAAGTGATGAAGAGCCTACCACTAAAGATGCTTTATGGACTGCCTCTAACATATTTAAGGTTGGTGTCTTTAATGACGGAACAAATAGGAACGGTTACGCTCAATATGTTTGCCAAGTACTATATAATGAAGGTTTTAAGGATAAAAAAGTTTGGGTACAGGTAATCGATATTGGTAAACTTAATAGTACTGGTAAATGGATTAAATTAGGTGAAGCACAATGCAACTAATGCTTAATAATAAATATCATCCAAGCGGATGCGAAACAGCAATGTAATAGCTTGTAAGGCCCGTTAGGCGCGAAGTACGACGCGTCACGCAGTTTCATTCGGTTGGCAAGTAAGGATTGAAATAATGATTCAACAGAAATTATCTGATAATGATTATAAAACATTATTTTCCTTATTAAAGCGGTTCGCAGAAACGGAACTTGATCAATGGGAACGGTGGAAGTTTAATACAAAATATGGTTACGTTTTTGTTGAGATAACTAGAAAAGAGGACGAATACCCAGATTTATGGGATGAATTACAAATCCCAGAATAAATCTTTGTTGCTATTGATGATGCTGATACTGACAACCAGACACTTTTTTACACGACAGTAAGGGTCGATGCATTTCATTTCAAACATATTTTTGTCTTGATCATTTATTTTGCGACTTGCTTTCCCCTTCCTGCCGATAAGTTTATTGTTATGCTTATTGAGTTTACATAGGTAATAAATATGTTCCCAGAATCTATAAAATGGTGGACAGCTTTTGGCTTTGCGGATTTCGTTATATTTTTTTACATTTGCTTTTTAATTGTACTTTTTACTGTAGATATACGGTTTGGTGTGGCCAGTAAGATTATAGATAAATTTAGATTTAATGGCTCGCAACAAGATTCTGTTTTTATAATTGGTTATATTTCCCTCTCAATCCTATTGCTCGTTAACATAAAATTCGAATTTATCGGGCAGTTTTTTGGAATTGTTGATTACTATGATGCCAGATATCAAATATTTAGATGGAAGGTAGTTCATCCGATTGTGTTGTCAATTCTAATAGGCTCACCGTTGATGGCAATATTGTGTAGTTCCTTAGCATATTGGAAAAAAATGAATTGGCTTAAATGGGCCGTTTATGGAATCTTTTTTAATTATTTGGCTTTCGCAAAGCTTATATCAATAAAAAAGGCATAACCTCATACATTACATGGATTGGGGCTTTACTGCCGCTTTGCCCCAACCAGTAAGTATGCCTGTTTGCGCTTGTCTATGGAGAAACAAAAAAATGTCTGAACTTCGCACGCTGTCTGAAATAATTCATGAGGAAGTAAAACTGAATTTTATCGAACCAAATCTTTATTCAGTCTATCCTATTGGAGAAACACCCGGCGTTTTTGACAGCATGGGTGCTTCTACGATTTATGACCTTGTGGCCTGCAATCGTATTTATAACTGGCTAATGTGGGGGTACTCCACAAAAGATTATGCCACATTATGTGAAGATATGCTTTCTTCTTCGTCTGAAGGTTGGGTTCTGGATCTTGCATGTGGTTCCCTGGCATTTACAGCAGAAAACTATGCAAATATTTCGAACCGGCCAGTTGTGTTTCTGGATCAGCCCTTGAAGTTGTTAATAAAGGGCAAATCCCGGCTTGAGAAACTTAACGGGAAGATAGCTGAAAACATGTTCTTTTTACACGCCGACGCATTAAAGTTACCATTCAAGGATAATGTTTTCCATACTGTTATTTCACTAAATCTTCTGCATTGTATAGATGATGTCAAAACAGCCTTGAGTGAAATAAAACGTGTATTAACAGATGGCGGAAAGTTGGCAATAACTACGCTGGTACAGAGCAGTCGTTGGAGCAACCGCTATTTGAATGTGCTTGCCGGATCAGGAGCTCTTATTTCCCGAAACCCGGATGAGCTTTTATATAACAATATGACACTAATATGATAGCTATCGCCATTTTTTGTCTTGCATATTTGGGTATTGCCCTTGGGAAAATCCCAAGGTTCAGCATTGATCGGGTTGGCTTTGCAGTTCTTGGTGCAATCGGTATGATAGTTTTTGGTATTCTGACACCGGAAAGTGCATTCAGATCAATTGATCTTCCTACTATTCTTCTGCTTTATTCTTTAATGATTATTTCAGCACAACTCCGGCTTGGGGGCTTTTACACATGGGTTGCATTGAAAATAGTGCCCTTTTATTCCCGGCCTAAACTCTCATTATTTGTTACCATGATAGTGAGCGCTTTATTATCTGCAATACTTGCTAATGATATTGTGTGCTTTGCTTTTACTCCGATATTGGCTTTCTCATTGATTGAAGCGAAACTGAATCCACTTCCATTTCTTATCGGACTTGCAGTTTCAAGCAATATCGGCTCAGCAGCAACAATAATCGGAAATCCACAAAATATTCTTATCGGCCAGGCCGGTCATCTTGATTTTTTAGAATTCTTCTATTGGTGCGCTCCTCCATCTCTGCTTGCTCTTTTAGTCAGTTATTTTATCATATTATTAATATACCGGAAAAGAATCTATGAACCGGGAAAAGTTATATCAACTAGCCATAACCAATCACAACAGCCTTTTAATAAATGGCAGACCACAAAAGGACTCTTTGCAGTACTTGTGCTCATCGCATTATTTTTTTCTTCAATACCAAGGGAAATATCAGCCATAGGCATTGCCGGGGTTTTATTATGCAGCCGTAAAATTAAAACCAGAGAAATTACCGGTCTGGTGGATTGGCACCTAATCACATTATTTTGCGCACTTTTTATTATTATCCAGGGTGTTTCACAGAGCGGTTATATAGAAATTGTAATGAACAAACTTGCCGGTATTGGAATGCAGATGTATAATCTGCCTGCATTAACCGGATTGTCTGCGATATTGAGCAATTTATTCAGCAATGTGCCGGCAGCAATGTTGCTGATACGTTTTCTTGATCCTTTAGAACCGGCTCAATGGTATACATTGGCAACCTCAAGTACTTTTGCCGGAAACCTGTTTTTATTGGGCAGCATTGCTAATTTGATTGTAGTAGAACAAGCTTCAAATTTTAATATCAAAATATCGTTTTTAAAACATGCCGCCGTTGGAATCCCGGTTACATTGGTGTCTTTGTTGATACTTATTGCCTGGATTTCAATTGCATGAAATAAAAAGCGTTCAACATGGGTATTCGGGGGATAGAACAGGCGGTAAGCATTAAAATAGCTTTCTAACAAGAGGTTGCCAATAATAGTATTGGACATATGTAATATGCTTGATCAGTATGAGCATTAAATATTCAGGAGGAACAGATGAAGGAACTGAGGAAGGATATAAAAAACGGAATCTCTAAGGATGAGGCATTGAAAAAATATCTAAACAGGGGAGGGGATGCAAAAAAAGGTTCACGATACCTGTCATACATTCCTGAGGAACAGTTTGCAGATAAATATTTAATAGCTAATAATATGCTTTTATCAGTCTATGGAGTACTATCAGTCATAGGGCTTGTTGCGCTGTTGCCTCAATTGCTATCATTGCCGTCTGTTGGTATAATTATCGTTCTTTTAATTGGATTGTTAATTCCGGGTGTAATTCTCTATTGGATTTATAAAAAAAATGCTGTGGGCTATTTCATCCTGGCATTCTTCTGCTTAAAAGGGATCTTAGATTCATTCAGAGGTTATCAGGAAGACCCAGGCTCTGTTTGGGTAGGTGTTACGATAAACTTAGTTTTGCTGATCTTTGTTGTGATCCTTAAAAAGAAAATATTTCCATATCAAAATTATTTCAATACAAAGAAAAATGAAAAAGGATATTATTTATTCAGCTTATGAATATTCAAATACTAACATCATTTTTCAACTGTTTGACATTGATGGGCTTGTAAAAATGCGTTTTTTGGCTTATTAATATCCTACCATTTTAGGCAACTATTTAAATTTATACTTCAACCATGCTAAATTGATAATATTGATTGGATGGGATTGAATTATTACGATTTTATATTAATAAAAGAATACGGTATATTGTATATTATGACAGACAGTGCAAAAAAAATTCTTGGTGAAGTATTCGGGTATAGCGAATTCAGATCTCATCAAAATAAAATCATAGAAAATGTTCTTAACAAAAGAGACTCTCTGGTTATTATGCCCACAGGAGGCGGCAAATCACTTTGTTATCAGATCCCGGCTCTTATATTTGAAGGCCTGACCATTGTAGTTTCACCCCTTATTTCTTTGATGAAAGATCAGGTGGAGCAATTAACCGAACTTGGCGTTTCGGCATTGTTTTTAAACAGTACTTTATCCGGTGAAGAATATAGCCGAAATGTTGAGCTTTTAAAGAAAAACAAAGTAAAACTGCTCTACCTTGCCCCCGAAAATCTTTTATCTAAAGCAACTCTGTCCCTTCTTTCCTCACTTCAAATTGATTGTATGGCAATTGATGAAGCCCACTGCATTTCGGAATGGGGACACGATTTTAGGCCTGAATACAGGCAGCTTGCAGATGTAAGAACCCGTTTTCCTTCTGCAACGTGTATTGCCCTTACGGCAACGGCCACACAAAGGGTTCGGGAAGATATAAAATCCAACCTTGGTTTTGATGTTTCAAATGAATTTGTTGCAAGCTTTGACAGAAAAAATCTTTTTATTGATATTATTCCTAAAGATGATCCGGTATCGCAAACTATGGATTTTCTCTCAGGCCGTTTGGGGGAATCAGGTATTATTTATTGTTTTTCCCGCAGGCAAGTTAATGATCTGTATGAAGTATTAAAAGATTCCGGTTATTCCGTAAAGCCATATCATGCAGGCTTGTCCGACAAAGAACGCGCAGAAAATCAGGAATTGTTTATAAAAGATGATGTCCAGATTATTGTTGCTACTATCGCTTTTGGAATGGGAATAAACAAGCCGAATGTGCGTTTTGTCATTCACTTTGATCTTCCTAAAAGCATTGAAACTTATTATCAGGAAATCGGCCGTGCCGGACGAGACGGCTTAAAATCTTTCTGTCTGTTGCTATTTAGCTATGGTGATATTCGGAAAATTAAGTATTTTATAAACCAGAAAAGTAAAGATGAACAGCAGATTGCAAATATCCATCTTAATGCTCTTTTGCAGTTTACCGAAACCCAAACATGCCGTCGACGGCCTTTACTTACATATTTTGGCGAAGACTATCATGCAAAAAAATGCGATATGTGTGACAACTGCCTTGCTGGAGACAGAAACCTTGTAGATATAACAGTTTTGGCTCAGAAGTTTCTTTCATGTGTTAAGCGTACCAATGAGATGTTTGGAATAAATCATATTATCGATGTTCTGCGTGGTTCACAATCACAAAAAGTATATAATTTCGAACATGAAAAATTGTCAACTTATGGGATAGGACAAGATTATTCAAGGAAACAATGGTTTCATCTTGCCAGACAATTCATAAGTAAAGGATTAATGATTCAGGATGCAAAATATGGTGGGCTAAAGCTTGCCGAGAAGGCTTATGATGTTTTTAAAGGGAAAGAAAAAGTCTTTGGAATGATCGAAGAAGAACGTGTAAGATATATAAAGCAGAAGGAAAAAGATACGGAATATAAATATGATCATGCATTATTTGAAAAGCTTAGAAAGAAGAGAAAAGAACTTGCTGATAAAGCGGGCGTGCCTCCTTACGTAATATTTTCGGATAAAACACTGATGGAAATGGCGACATTTTATCCGCGTTCTGATGAAACTCTGCTTCACATACATGGAGTAGGATCTGTAAAACATAAGAAATACGGCTCCTGTTTTTTAGATATCATTGGCAGCTACTGTGATGAAAACCAAATTGAAATAGGCCCTCTTAAAAAACTATCAGTACTGCCACCTATGCCAAAACCTTCCCTGAAAACAGAGAAGAAAAGATACATTATTATCGGAGAAGTATACAATTCAGGAAAATCCATACAGGAAATTATGAAGTTGTTTAACATAAAAAGAGTTACGGCTATTGATCATCTTATCAAGTATCAGCAATCAGGCCATAAATTAAGATCAGATGGGATACTTGAAGTATCGGAAATTTCTTCAAAACAGCATAAAATAATACTTGATACATTTCATAAACTTGGCACGGAGTTTTTAAAACCTGTTTTTGATAATCTTGAAGGTAAAATAAGCTATGATGAGCTTAAAATATTCAGGCTATATTTTATTAGTATGGTTAATGTCTCCATCTATTAGATAACTACCCTTTAGGTATTGACAATTTACTTGAAGGCAGGATAATCAAACACAATTATATTTCTATCCTGAATATTCATTTCTTATCGGAGGCACTCGCATGAGCGTTAATAATCAACCCAATCCCCCTGATCGACATTATTACGGCAGAATATTAGAGGGTAATTATTCTCCTGAAATCAAGGAAAAAGTAGCCGGATATATCATGGCCTTTAAGGCATTTGAAGATTCAGGCGCTCCGGTGATTCCATATATTGCCGCATGGAATGAAAATGAAAAAATTATCTGGTATGAATTCGCAGGAGCGGAATTCGTTAAATTGCTTGAATGTAAGTATACCGAAATAGCCGAGGTTTTCCGCAAGCGAATTATTGACCGCCGGGTTTATAAATATAAGGATTTAAATAATGAAATTAAGGAGGAAATTATACCGGGAAAGGAACTGCAAGGTTGGCAGGACGGATTGCGGGAAGAAAGTAAAAAAAAAGGCTTTGTAGAAGCTGTTTATAAGATTGCCCTAAAAAATAATAATATTAAATGGCTTAAAGACCAGGCTAATATCGAAACCTTTTCAAAGGACAATATCTGTATTTCGCTTGGAAGCCTTACTGATGTAACAAAGGAAATGGAGCAAAAGGATTTGCTCGAAAAGATAGGTTACTTTGACGAACTGACAAAACTTCCCAACAGAAAAATCCTTCAAAGAATTTTTGAAATCAATATCGGCCAGATACACAGAAACCATTTAAATGATTTTATTTTTTCAATGATTGATATCGACCGTTTTAAATTGGTTAATGATACTTATGGTCATCAGGCAGGAGACTATGTTCTTGCCAATATCGCTGAAGTTATGACATCTATGAAACGCGTAGAAGATGAAATCGGCAGATATGGAGGTGAAGAGTTTTATACCATATCACATGGAAATATCCATAGTGGCCGGGTGTTTGCAGAACGATTACGGCAAAAAGTTGAAAATACGGATTTTATATATAACGGCCAGCTTATTAAAGTAACTATATCCATAGGTCTTGCATCAGCAGATGAGCTGGAAATATTAGAAACCCACAAACTTATTGAGCTTGCTGATAAAAGACTATATATGGCAAAGCAAAGTGGTCGTAATAGTGTTGTGCATCAAGGCTAAAAAAAATACGACTTTCCTGTTTAAACTTAAATTAACTTAAAAAAACCGGGAACACCTTGTAATATAAGGGAGTTTATAAAAATCTTTTGGCCGGTTTTGAAAATAATTCTGTAGAAACCTTAAAATATTTTCCCAGCTTTCCATTTACTATCTCCGATGATATATTTTTCACACCATCCAGCAATTTTATCTGAAATAATTAACTGCCCAAATTTATCCCAAAAGCTAATAGCCATCTAATATTCAAGCATTAAATATGTGAGCCAGTTTCAAAACGCCCCATTTTGGCCGATCTCTGCGTTGGGCTCAAATTTCAATCCTCGAAATACTCAATGTATTCCTGTGGTTGAAATTTTCGCCCGCCTTGAGCTTGACCAAACTGAAACGTTTTGAAAGTGGCT
>JAHITX010000055.1 GCA_018817425.1 Pseudomonadota bacterium | reverse complement strand
ACTTTCAAAACGTTTCAGTTTGGTCAAGCTCAAGGCGGGCGAAAATTTCAACCACAGGAATACATTTAGTATTTCGAGGATTGAAATTTGAGCCCAACGCAGAGATCGGCCAAAATGGGGCGTTTTGAAACTGGCTCAAGAGTGTATTATGCAAAATAATAGCCTGCTTATAAAAAAGACAGCAAAAGATACAAAAAGTACCTTGCTTCTTAAATTTATCGGGATTTTGTTATTTATATCTTTAACTTTTTTGCCTGGTACGGTGTGGATAGGTGCGTGCTATGCTGAAACAATATCCACCGATGATCTTGCAGAATTAAGCATCCGGGAGTTAATGGAAATTGAGATTGAAATTACCACAGGTTCCAAAAAAAGTCAGACACTTGCAAATACTGCTGCTGCCGCTTTTGTAATTACGCAGGAAGATATCAGACGCTCCGGGGTAACCAGTATTCCTGAAGCTTTGCGCATGGTTCCCGGATTGCAGGTTGCCCGGATCGATGCAAACAAGTGGGCCATATCATCTCGCGGATTCAACAGCCGACTTTCCAATAAGCTGCTTGTGCTTATGGATGGACGCACACTTTACTCTCCTCTATACACTTCTGCATTCTGGGATATCCAGGACACCCTTCTTGATGATATTGACAGAATAGAAGTAATACGAGGGCCCGGCGCAGCTCTATGGGGTGCGAATGCCGTAAACGGAGTTATAAATATAATCACCAAAAACGCCAAAGATACAACTGGCGGGCTTATAAGCGTGGGAGCCGGAAAAGAGGAAAGAGGGTTTGGTAGTTTTCGTTTCGGCGATACGCTTGGTAGAAATGCATACTACCGCATCTTTGGCAAATATGCCGACAGAGATGAATTCAGATATTCATCGGGACGTGATGCCTCAGATGACTGGGATATTTATACTTTAGGATTTCGAACTGACTGGAATCCGACAGCAACTGATTCTGTGATGTTTCAGGCAAATAATTCCAGTACGGATAGCGGCTCGGCAACAACTGTCTCAAGCTTGACACCGCCCTATTCAACAACTTTAGTAGAAGATAATAACAACGAAGGCATAAACTTTCTTGTAAGATGGCAAAGTATTTTATCGAACACATCGGACATGATTCTTCAATTATATTATGACAGAACAAAACAAAATCTGTCTATAGTTGGCGAAACAAGAGATACATACGATTTGGATTTTCAACACCGGTTTTCCCCATTAAAAGATCATGAGACTATATGGGGGCTCGGATACCGTCTTACAAAAGATAATATAAAGCCTTCCAGCAATGTATCTATTGATCCGAACAGTCGCACCGATGATCTTTTAAGTGCGTTTGTACAGGATGATATAAAAATATTTGAAGATTATCTGAGGTTAACCATTGGTGCAAAATTTGAATACAATGACTATACAGGTTTTGAATTCCAGCCTAATATACGTGCACTATGGACACCTGATAAACAAAACTCTATATGGGCGTCCTTTTCAAGGGCAACAAGAACCCCTTCAAGAGCCGAAAGTAATGGAAAAGCTAATTTTTCTGTACTGCCTCCCGGCATTCCTCCAAACTCATCAGGGCTCCCCATTCTTATACAAAATATTCCCAATGATAATCTTAAATCCGAGATCCTATATGCCTATGAAATAGGCTACCGAAATCAGATAAGTGACTCAATTTCAATGGATATCACCGCTTTCTATAATAAATATAATAATCTTAGATCAACCAATTTGGATTTTACGGCTGTATTTTTTGAATCTGATCCTCTTCCGTCTCATCTTGTAGCACCCATATTGCTTGACAACGATGCTCATGGACATACTTATGGCATAGAAGTATATGGGCAATGGCAACCAATTGCATGGTGGAAAATCAAACCGGCTTATTCCTTTTTGCATATTAACATTACAAAATCTCCAAGTTACTTTTCTATTAAACCACTTGATAAGGCGGCACCAAGACATCAGCTATCTTTGATGTCCAACATGGACCTTCCCATGAATCTGGAGCTTGACCTGTGGCTACGTACTGTTGACGATCTGCCGGTTATAAATATTGATGGATATTGCATGGTGGATGCCCGCTTAGGGTGGAAGCCTACTCAAAACCTTGAATTATCTCTTGCAGGACAGAATATTTTTGACAACCAGCACAAGGAGTTTAATGACTCGGTTTTAAATTTAGTTTCTACCGAGGTGGAACGTACAATTTATTTTAAGATAACATGGCATTTTTAACAGCATAAATATCATACTTAAATGATTATACATAATCAAATTAAATATTATAAGGTATTTACAACTAATCAGGTTTCAAAATATATCCTATGGGTAATCCTTATCCTTATGATATCCGTATCGATTTCTTCGTCATTGAGTTATGCATCGGAATCTTTAAATACGGAATCCAAACTAAAGGCGGCATTTATTTATAATTTTGCCAAATTTGTCGACTGGCCTGCCACAGAAAGTAAAGATACCTCATCCCAATCGTTTGTAATAGGCGTACTTGGCAGTAATCCAATTATTGAAGAACTTTTAGCTATTGAAGGAAAAATCATAAAGGGCAGAAAACTGGCTGTAAGATTATTGTCAAACATTAAAGAAATTAATAACTGCCAGGTTGTTTTTATAAGCGCTTCAGAGAAAAATAATCTTATCAGCATTTTAAATGCAGTAAAAAACAAAGAAATACTTACTGTAAGCGATATGAATAATTTTGTGGGTAACGGAGGAAACATAGGATTTGTAAGGATAGAAAATAAAATACGTTTTGATATTAACTTAAAAACAGCCGAAAAATCCAATCTGAAAATCAGGTCGGACCTTTTGGCACTTGCAAGAAGAATTATAAATTGAATAACTTATAAAAAGCTATCGAATGTATATATATACACTCATAAATAGAGGAGTTCAATATTTATGACATTTATTATTTGAATCGAAAAGGATGAGTTATGTTAAAAAGTTGCCTTCTTCTGAGAAAATCAGGAAAATATTTAAATATTTTCCTGATTATGAAATTAATCTTTATCCTGCTATGTATTGCTTCAGCCTTGTTTCCATGCACAGCATTGGTCGGTACATGTCATGCGGATGAAATATCTTCAGGCGACCTCACAGAACTGAGTATCCGGGATCTGATGGAAATCGAAATTACTACGGGCGCAAGAAAAAGCCAGACATTAGCAAATACCGCCGCAGCCGCTTTTGTTATCACACAGGAAGATATCAGGCGCTCCGGTGTAACCTCTATTGCCGATGCTCTTCGTATGGTTCCGGGATTACAGGTTGCCAAAATTGATGCAAACAAGTGGGCCATATCATCGCGTGGATTCAATAGCCGATATGCAAATAAGCTGCTTGTATTAATGGATGGGCGTTCGGTTTATTCTCCTCTTTATTCCGGTGTTTTCTGGAATATTCAGGATACAGTTCTTGAAGATATCGACAGAATAGAAGTAATCCGTGGACCAGGTGCTGCTTTGTGGGGAGCAAATGCGGTAAACGGTGTTATAAATATCATCACAAAAAGCACCTATGATACAAAGGGTGGACTTGTAAGCGCCGGAGCCGGAAAGGAAGAAAGAGGATTCGGAAATTTTCGCTTCGGTGATTCACTTGGAGAAAATGCTTGCTACCGTATCTTTGGTAAATATGCAGACAGAGATGAATCCAAATTAACATCGGGACGCGACGCTGCAGATGACTGGGATATTTATACAATTGGATTTAAAACAGATTGGACTCCAACGGCAACGGATTCTGTTTTGTTTGAAGGAAACCACTATCGTTCGGACGATGGACAAACAATGACTTTTCCTGATATATCCCCACCATATTCGCAAACTTTTAATGAAGATGCCAAATCCGATGGCGTAAACTTTCTGGCCAGCTGGGAACGGTTTATATCAAACACATCGGATATGAAGCTACAGATATATTACGACAGAGCGAGAATAGAACAGACAGCACTCAGTAACACAACAGATACTTACGATCTGGATTTTCAACACCGGTTTTCTCCTCGGGAGAAACATGAAATTATATGGGGTATCGGGTACCGGCTTATAAGCTTTGAAACAAATTCCTCCCCCATTGTAATAGTTGACCCTGAAAACCGCACTGATGACATTTTAAGCGCATTTGTTCAAGATGATATTACAATAGTGCAAGATCATCTGAGACTGACTCTTGGCGCAAAGTTTGAACACAATGATTACAGCGGCTTTGAATTCCAACCCAATATCCGGACACTCTGGACTCCGGACAAACACAACTCCATATGGGCATCATTTTCAAGGGCGGTAAGAACCCCTTCAAGAATAGAAAATGATGTGCATACTAATCTCTTCGTAATTCCACCCGGTACTCCTCAAAATCCATCCGGTCTTCCCATGGTTATTTCAAATATTGCCACTGGAGATTTCAAGCCGGAGAGCCTTTATGCCTATGAGATGGGATATCGCAATGAGATAAGCAAATCAGCTTCAATCGATATTGCAGCATTCTACAACAGATATAAAGATCTTAGATCACATAATTATAATACCCCGTTTTCTGAGCTCAATTCCAGTGTACCTCATATTGTATTGCCCATTGCAATTTCTAACGATAATGAAGGACACACATATGGCATAGAAGCATTTGCTGAATTAAAACCTCTTTCATGGTGGAAAATCAAACCGGCTTATTCCTTTTTACATGTAAACCTGTCGGAACCCACGGAAGACTCTTCCGGCGAAGCACCAAGGCATCAATTCTCTTTTCAATCCAACATGGATCTTCCCATGAATCTTGAGCTTGACCTTTGGCTTCGTTATGTAGACGATCTTTCGGATTCAGACGTTAATAGCTATAGTATGGTTGATGCCCGTCTGGGATGGAAGCCTGCTGAAAATTTTGAAATATCTCTTGTGGGGCAAAATATTTTTGACAGTCAGCACCAGGAATTTAAAGAAGACTACTTAAACTATGCAACATATGAGGTGGAACGCGCATTCTACATAAAGGCAACCTGGCATTTTTGATAGTTTAAAGCGGTTGAATTTTTCTCCAGCCTTGAGCTTGACTAAACTGAAACGTTTTGAAAGTGGCTCAAGACATATAAAATATGTTTTGATATTAACTTAATAACAGCCGAAAAATCTAATCTGAAAATCAGATCGGATCTTTTGTCGCTTGCAAGAAGAATTATAAATTGAGGAGATAGTAAAAAGTTATCAAAATTTAAATAGAATCATAATCAGCTCAATTCTATCTTAAATTTATTATTTTTAACCAAAAAGGTGCGTTATGTTAAAAAATATTCTTCGCATGAGGAAGACGGGGGCAAATGCAAAAATTTACCCGATTATGAAATTCAACTTTGTTCTGCTATGTATTGCTTCAGCCTTGTTTACCTGCACGGTAATGGTCGATACATGCTATGCGGGAAAAATATCCTCCGCCGACCTGACCGAGCTAAGCATCCAGGACCTGATGGAAATAGAAATTACCACGGGTGCCAGAAAGAGCCAGAAACTTGCAAATACTGCCGCTGCCGCTTTTGTTATCACACAGGAAGATATCAGGCGCTCCGGGGTAACCTCTATTGCCGAAACCCTGCGCATGGTTCCGGGATTACAGGTGGCCCGGATTGATGCAAACAAGTGGGCAATATCATCGCGTGGCTTTAACGGGCATTATGCCAATAAGCTTCTTGTATTAATGGATGGTCGTACTGTTTACACACCACTTTTTTCCGGAGTTTTCTGGG
Organism: Pseudomonadota bacterium; assembly: GCA_018817425.1. Lineage (NCBI taxonomy): Bacteria > Pseudomonadati > Pseudomonadota > Pseudomonadota bacterium. The sequence continues at coordinate 30,825 of JAHITX010000055.1, read as the reverse complement.
ATGTTCAGGATACTCCTTTGGAAGATATTGACAGAATAGAAGTAATCCGAGGACCCGGTGCAGCTTTATGGGGAGCAAATGCCGTAAACGGAGTTATTAACATCATCACAAAGAGCGCCCATGATACTAAAGGCGGGCTTGTCAGCACCGGAGCCGGAAAGGAAGAAAGAGGTTTCGGAACTTTTCGATATGGTGATTCAATTAACGAAAAGGCTTCCTACAGGTTCTTTAGTAAATATTTTGACAGAGATGAATCAAAAGTTTCATCGGGTCGTGATGCCAAAGATGACTGGGATATTTATACATTAGGATTTCGAACGGATTGGAACCCGACAGCCACGGATTCTGTAATGTTTCAGGGAAATCACTACCATGCTGATGAAAGCCAGTCTTACTCTTTTCCATCTTTGACTGCACCCTATTCATTTCCTGTTGATGAAGAGACTAAAACCGATGGAGTAAACTTTCTTTATAGGTGGAACCATTTGTTTTCAGGCAAATCGGATATGTCGTTGCAACTGTATTATGACAGAACAAGAATACATCAAACAGTGATTAGTGAAACAAGAGACACATATGATTTTGATTTTCAACACAGGTTTTCCCCCTGGGAAAAACACGAACTTATATGGGGCATAGGTTACCGGATTACAAGCGATAATATAAAATCTTCATATATGATATCTGTTTATCCTAAAAGCCGTACCGATGACCTATTAAGCACATTTGTGCAAGATGATATCACAATAGTGGAAGATCATCTCAGGTTGACCCTTGGCGCAAAGTTTGAATACAACGATTATAGTGGTTTTGAATTCCAGCCCAATATCCGGGCACTCTGGACCCCTGATAAACAAAACTCCATTTGGGCATCATTTTCAAGGGCTGTGAGAACACCTTCAAGAGCTGAATATGATGCCCGTTTGAATATTCTTATGATTCCCCCTGGCTATCCTCCAAACACATCAGGCATTCCCATGGTTATATCTAATATTCCCAACGATGATTATAAATCTGAAATCCTCTATGCCTATGAAATCGGCTATCGCAATAATATAAGCGAATCAATTTCAATGGATATTACTGCTTTTTATAATAAATATAAAGACCTCAGGGAAACTGCAATTGATTATACCTCTACATTTACAGAGCTTTCACCTCTTCCGCCTCACATGGTGTTACCTGCCACAATGACTAACGATATTCATGGACATACATACGGCATAGAAGTATCTGCCGAATGGAATCCGGTTTTATGGTGGAAAATTAAACCAGCTTACTCTTTTTTACATATGAACCTGTCGGGAACTCAGGATACCTCTAATAGTTTAACTTATGAAACTGCAGCTCCAAGACATCAATTCTCCTTAAGATCTTCTATGGATCTACCAAAGGATATGGAGTTTGATATGTGGCTTCGTTATGTTGACGATCTTCCGTTCATAAATATTGACGGATACTGCACAATGGATGTTCGCTTAGGATGGAAGCCAACTCAAAACATTGAATTATCTCTTGTAGGGCAGAATATTTTTGACAACCAACATCCTGAATTTCAGGAAGAACTTCTAAACTTAGATAGAACAGAAGTGGAACGTACATTTTATTTAAAGGTAACCTGGCGTTTTTAGCAGTATCCGTATGGTATTTTAATGATTTTGCATAACCAATTTTAATATTATAAGACATTACAACTCATAATATGGCTAATAAGGCAATAAAATATATTCTTTGGGTTATCCTGGTTCTGATGATATCCGTATCAATTGCGATATCAGGAAGCTATGGATCAGAATCATCAAAAATGGAACCCAAACTAAAGGCGGCATTTATTTATAACTTCGCCAAATTTGTCGATTGGTCCACCACATATAGTAAAGGCATATCATCCCAACCGTTTTTAATAGGCGTACTGGGCAATGACCCTATAACCGAAGAACTTTTAGCTATTGAAGGAAAACTCATAAAGGGCAGAAAAATGCTTGTCAGAACACTGTCGGATATTCAAGACATAAAAGGATGTCAGGTTGTTTTCATAAGCGCTTCAGAGAAAAATAATCTTATCAGCATTTTAAATGCAGTAAAAAACAAAGAAATACTTACTATCAGCGATATGAATAATTTTGTGGATAAGGGTGGAAGCATAGGATTTGTAAGGATAGAAAATAAAATTCGTTTTGATGTTAACTTAAAAACAGCCGAAAAATCTAATCTGAAAATCAGGTCGGACCTTTTGGCACTTGCAAGAAGAATTATAAAATGAGAAGGTTTTCATTCCTTCAGCTAAACATAACTACCGGTTTACCATTATTGTATTAAAAGTGGGATTAAAGTTAATAATTGATTTTCTAATCACTTGAAATATGCGCATAAGCATTATGATTATGAATGGATTCAAAGTTTTCAGCACTTACGGAAAACCAGGTTATGTTATCATCTTTTTTGATTTTTGCGGCAACATCACGCACAATATCTTCAACAAACTTTGGATTGGAAAAAGCCCTTTCCGTTACACTTTTCTCATCTACCCGTTTTAAGACAGAAAAAACATCACAGGAAGCTGAACTTTCAACAAGCTCTATCATATCTTCCATCCAGATAAATTTTTTAAACCTTGTAGAAAGCCTCACTTCTCCCCTTTGGTTGTGTGCTCCGATTTCGCTTATTTCCTTAGAACAGGGGCAAACAGATGATATTGGAACAATAACTTCAGATACGATATCGATTTTATCACTGGGATCACTTGATCCTATAATACGGCAGGTATAATCCATAAGGCCTGGAGCATTGCTTACCGGGGCTTTTTTTTCTATGAAATAAGGAAAAGTGACTTCGAGATGTGCTGATTCTGCATTCAGATGTTTTTTCATCTGATTTAATATGGTCGCAATTTTTTTTAATGACACTTCGTCATGCAGGAATAGATGAAGGAGTTCCACAAAACGGCTCATGTGTGTCCCCTTATATTTATGGGGCAAATCAACGTACATGTTGATCGTAGCAACGGTATTCTGAACCCTGTTTTGCCTGTCAAGAACAGTAATTGGGTAACGAATATTTTTTATACCAACCTTATTGATCGATATATTTCTGTAATCTCTCTGACCCTGTACATCTTTCATTTAAAATACGCCGCCTCTTTAACCGGCAAGCAACAAAATCAACTAAGCCCTTGAACCATTGATTGTCAGACAATAGCAATTATTCTTTGTCGTCAATATTGCTGTTTTCAACTTTAATATCTTCTTGTTTAAGAACAATTTTACCTGCGGCAATTTCCCTAAGCGCTATAACGATATCTTCGTTTTTTGGTGCGCTGACAAGATATTCGGAACCTTCCCGAATCTGCCTGACCCTTTTTGCAACCATGTTTACAAGTATAAAACGGTTAGGTACTCTTTTCATACAATCTTCAATTGTTATTCTTGCCAAAATCCAACCTCCGTCTGCGACACTCTTTTATGAATAAAATTATAATATTTCAACCAGTTCATAAAACCTCTTACCACCGGGAGCCTGGAGCACTATCTCTTCCCCCGGTTTTTTACCTATAATGGCCATTCCAAGAGGAGAAGAAACCGATATTCGTCCTTTTTCAATGTCAGATTCATCGGGACCTACAAGCTGATATTCTATACTTTCACTCGTATCTATATTTTCAAGAACAACATTGCAACCAAAAACAGCCTTATCTTTCGGCAATGAGTCCGGATCAATTACATCTGCATTTCCAAGTTTATAACTAAGCTCGCCTATCCGGCATTCAAGAAATGCCTGCCGATCCTTGGCAGCCGCAAACTCGGCATTTTCAGAAAGATCACCGTGTGCTCTTGCTTCCTCAATAGCTTTTATGTTGCCAGGCCTTTCAACTTTTTTTAAATGTTCTAGTTCTTTTTTAAGAGTTTCATAGCCTCTTGTTGTAATGGGTATTCGTTCCAACTTTACACTCCTGTATTATAAATACTTATCCGCCAGAATTTCTGCAATCTGAACGGCATTGGTTGCGGCTCCCTTTCGGATGTTATCCGCAACAATCCAAATATTTATCCCGTTTGGTATCGACTCGTCCTGCCTGATGCGCCCTACCATCGTCAGATCCTGACCGGCTGCATCTATCTGAAGAGGATAAACATTATTCTTGACATCATCAACCAGCTTAATCCCTGGGGCTTTTTCAAGCAATGCTTTAACCTCACTGGCAGAAATAAATGCTTTTGTCTCAATATTAACGGACTCGGCATGACTGAAAAAGACAGGCACCCTTACAGTTGTAGCTGTTACTCCGATAGTATCGTCTTCCATTATCTTTCTGGTCTCATTTAACATTTTCATTTCTTCTTTGGTGTAGCCGTTATCAAGAAACACATCTATATGAGGAAGACAATTAAAAGCTATTCTGTGCGGATAAACATTCTTCTTATAATCAATACAGTTTATCATGGCCCTTGTCTGATCAAAAAGTTCATCTATCGCCTTTTTCCCGGTACCTGAAACCGCCTGATATGTTGAGACAACAATTCTTTTGATTCCGCATTTTTTCTGTATAGGGTTTAAAGCAACGACCATTTGAATTGTAGAACAGTTCGGGTTTGCAATAATCCCCTTCTTTTTATAACCGGCAATGGCATGGGGGTTGACTTCCGGAACCACAAGCGGAACATCGACATCCATCCGCCATGCACTGGAATTATCAACTACTACACATCCGCTATTTGCCGCAATCGGCGAAAATTTAAGGCTTGTTCCTCCGCCAGCTGAAAACAAAGCAATATCCATGCCTTTAAAAGAGTTTTCTGTAAGTTCTTCCACAGGTACGGCATCGCCCTTAAACTTAAGCATCCGCCCAACCGAACGGCTTGAAGCTAAAAGTTTAATGGACTTTACCGGAAAATTCCTCTCTTCAAGGCATTGTATCATCTGATTGCCCACAGCACCCGTTGCCCCGGCTACCGCAATATTAAATTTTTTTTCAGACATTGTTCTTTCCTTAATCATGGTTCAAGGTTCATGGTTCACAGTTATTGTAAACCACCAATAGCCAACTGTGAACCCGGAACCGTAAAGACGTTAACCGTTTACAATATAACCTTTTATCAGATCGCCAACTCCACTTGTGGTATAACCCATTTTACCGGCAGCTACATCTATTATGTCATTGCGAAGAACATTTTTAACTGCATTTTCAATCATAACGGCAGCCTGTTCTTCTCCTAATGTCTCAAGCATAACTTGAGCTGCCGAAATTGCTGCTATCGGATTTATAATCTGTTTGCCGGTATATTTTGGAGCAGAACCACCTATTGGCTCAAACATTGATACTCCTTCAGGATTAATATTGGCACCTGCGGCTATACCCATACCACCCTGAATCATGGCGCCAAGATCGGTAATTATATCTCCAAACATATTGTCTGTAACAATGACATCAAACCATTCCGGATTTTTTACCATCCACATACAGATTGCATCAACATTGGCATAATCGGTTTTGATATCAGGATATTCCTTCGCAACCTCATTAAAGGTGCGCTCCCAAAGATCAAAAGCATAGGTCAAAACATTAGTCTTGCCGCAAAGAGTGAGTTTTTTCTCTTTGTTTCTTTTACGGCAGTACTCAAATGCAAAACGCACACATCGTTCAACACCTTTACGGGTATTGATCGATTCCTGAATAGCAACTTCATCAGGTGTATCCTTTTTAAGAAAACCGCCTGCTCCTGTGTAAAGCCCCTCAGTATTTTCACGAACAACTACAAAATCTATATCTTCCGGACCCTTGTTTTTAACAGGAGTTTCAACTCCTTCATAAAGCCTTACAGGTCTTAAGTTTATATATTGATCACAACGAAATCTTAAATTTAACAGTATCCCCTTCTCAAGGATTCCGGGTTTAACGCCAGGATGGCCGATTGCGCCAAGATACATAGCGTCGTTAGTGAGCAAAGATTCAATAACAGTTTCTGTAAGTAGTTCTCCCGTAGCCAGATAATGCTCTCCACCTAAATTATAATTATGATAGGAAAGTTTAAACCCGCACTTTTCGGAAACTGCATCCAATACCTTGATCCCTTCGGCAACAACTTCAGGCCCGGTGCCGTCGCCGGGTATAACAGCTATCTTGTATTCCTTTGTCATCTTTTCACCGCAATAAATATTTTGCTAAAAGCCTAAAAAAACCGGCGTTAGCAATAATTAAATTGTATATTTTCCAAACTGAGCCACTTTCAAAACGTTTCAGTTTGGTCAAGCTCAAGGCGGGAGAAAATTTCAACCACAGGAATACATTGAGTATTTCGAGGATTGAAATTTGAGCCCAACGCAGAGATCGGCCAAAATGGGGCGTTTTGAAACTGGCTCAAACGCATTATCTTTTTCATGCCAGATATCCTAAAATACCTGACCCCGCTTTTATTTTATTTCCAACAGCTACACTAATTTTTGAATCGGCAGGCATATAAACATCAAGACGCGATCCGAAGCAAATCATGCCGAAACGTTCACCTCTTTTTACAACATCTCCATGCTTTAACCGGCAAATAATTCTCCTTGCAATAAGCCCGGCTATTTGTACTGCACAGATTTTTTTACCACTTGCCGTTTCAATTAAAACCGCATTACGCTCATTTTCTTTTGAAGCCTTATCAAAACTTGCATTAAAGAACTTTCCCGGAAAGTAGCTAATGTTTGTAACCTTTCCTTCATGTGGAATACGGTTAACATGGACATTAAATACATTCATGAATATGCTTATTTTAATGCAATCTTCCTTGGTAAAAGGATTTTCCTTTAAACGCTCAACAATAATTACTTTTCCGTCAGCAGGAGATACAACGGCTCCTTGATCCATAGGCACAACTCTTTCCGGATCACGGAAAAACCAGCAAATAAAAAGAGTAACCGCAAAACATACACTCGCAAGTATACTAGTTCCAGCAAACGCAAAAACAACAGTTGCAAAACCTGCTGCAAGTATAAAATAATAACCAGGCGCTGCAATAGGAATTGCGGATCTTTTATCAGGGTCAGCTTTTTTATCGTTCATCAATTATATATAATATATATATGGTATGTAAAACTGCTTCTCATCAAAATATAAAGAGATTGCCTAGCCCGCTGCAAATATTTTTATCGGCTAATTATTAAAATGCCAATATATTACGAGCGCAATCTCAGTTTATACATACAAATTTGTTTTTAAAGCCCTTATACCAAAATAAATCGTATGCTGTCAAATATAACTTATTTTCGCAGCTGGTATTTCCTGACAGCATTATTATGTTCATTAAATTTAGCTGAAAAATAATGTGTGCCGTCATTTTTTGAAACAAAAAAAAGATAAGGTATATTAGCCGGATAAAGTGCAGCTTCAATAGATTCATACCCCGGACTTGCAATCGGGCCTGGCGGAAGCCCCCTTATTACATAAGTATTATATGGAGTTTTTGCCGAAAGATGTTTGCGTGTAATATTTCCCTTAAAATTATTAATCCCATATATTACAGTAGGATCTGTTTCGAGTCTCATACCTAATTTAAGCCTGTTGTGAAAAACAGCCGAAATCAATGGGCGCTCATCAGGAGCAGCCGTCTCTTTTTCAATTATTGACGCAAGCGTGATAATTTCATGGGTTGAAAATCCTATCTCTTTTGCTCTTGCTTCCAATTTTGATGAATAAACGGACCAAAACCTATCAACCATTGTAGAAATGATATTTTTAACAGATTCCCCTTTTGAGAAAAAATATGTATCAGGATATAAATACCCTTCAAATGACAAAGCTTCTATTTTTTTTTCATGTATAAATGAAGCATCTGATGAGATTGTTAAAAATGATTCCTTTGTCCCAAAACCGGCTTCTGATATAAGAGCCTCAATCTGCTGCATATTATACCCTTCAGGCACAGTGATTTTATGAAGATATGTTTTCCCTTGCACCATTTTATCAAGGATTAAAGCAGGCGACATCGAAGATGAAAAGGAGTATTCGCCTGACTTTATTATTTTGTCATATCTTTTCAGCAGGGCATACAATATGAATTTTTTCGGATTTTTGATAATACCGGATTCTTTAAGGCTATATGCGGTTTTGATAAAAGTCTGACCTTTTTCTACAACAACATATTTCAAAGATTTGTCCGAACCTGCAGGTTTATTTGCATAATTTATTATATCAAATACAAAAAGCAACACAGCTATTATAGACACAGCAAATAATAACAATGATATTTTTGTATATTTGTTTAATTTTTTCGATTTATGCAAATCCATAAAAAATATAAACTTATATTTATTGTTACCGGCCTATAATCCGGCATTTCTTATTACTGTAATTACCTGTAAAATATACCTTAATAAAACAAACCTGCATTTTCAATCTTGATAAAATACTATTTAAACTTATATATATTTTATTACATAGGGGTTTTTACAAATGGCAATTTATGTTATGGTTTTAATGAGAATTTTGTGCAATTGTTATTTCTCATAAACTTTGGGAAAATCAATTATTCTCCAAATGGCTCGTAATATATACACATCAAATTAAAATGTTGTATACTTTAAAATATTTTTGCAATTTTTTCAATCAGGAATATACTTATGAAATCAAATAACAATTTGGATTCTGAATACAAAGGCTTTGAACAGGGGCCGATTCGCCCTCCTAGTGAAGCACACAGTCTTCTAATACGCATAACAAGAAACTGCCCATGGAACCGATGTTCTTTTTGTCCTGTATATAAGGCATCAAAGTTTTCTGTCCGACCTGTTGAACATGTTATAAAAGATATTGATACCTTACATAAATACGTCACACATTTGCTTGATCTTGCAGAGGACGCCCGCAAGAAAGGCAAGAAAGAAATAAGTACTTCCGAAATTAATGTTGCGCCGGGTGAGAGCAGAGCTTTCAATGCTGCATATTACTGGCTTTCAGCAGGAATGAAATCAATATTTCTTCAGGATGCAAACAGCCTTATAATTAAACCACCGGATCTTATTAAAATTCTTGTGCATATGAAAAAATGCTTTCCATGGACGGAAAGAATAACATCTTATGCAAGGTCCCATACTGTTGCAAGAATAAGCGATGATGATCTTCTGGCTATAAGAGAAGCAGGTTTAAACAGGATACATATAGGGCTTGAATCAGGATCGGACAAAGTTCTTAAAATGGTGAAAAAAGGAGTTACAAAAGAAACCCATATAAAAGCAGGGCAAAAAGCGAAAAAAGCAGGCTTTGAACTTTCCGAATATGTTATGCCGGGTCTTGGTGGTGTTGCTTTATCAAAAGAACATGCTCTTGAAACCGCAGATGCCTTAAATCAGATAAATCCGGATTTTATAAGGTTGCGCTCGCTTACAATCCCTCAAAACACAGGTCTTTATGATGATCACCGGGCAGGAAGGTTTGAAAAAGGCAATGATATTATTACAGCACAAGAGATTCTGCTTTTTATAGAAAACCTTGATAACATAACAAGCAATATAGTAAGCGATCATATCTTGAATCTTTTTGAAGATGTTGAAGGAAAACTTCCGCAGGACAAAGAAAAAATTATGAACGTCCTTCGTACATTCCTTGATATGCCGCCACAGGAGCAATTGAATTACCGGATTGGAAGAAGGCTTGGTATTTTCTCACGGTTAAGCGATATGAATAATCCGCAAAAGCTCGAGAGAGTTGACAATGCTCGTATAAGCCTTGGAATAAATCCTGAAAATGCGGATAGACAGATTGATGAACTGACTAGCAGAATGATGTGAATAAACATATGGCAAAAGCTAAACTTAAAGAACATAAGATAAACAGGCGCTGGTGCAAAGGCTGCGGAATTTGCGCGCATTTTTGCCCCAAACAGGTTCTTGAAATTGATAAGGATGAAAAAGTGGTTGCAGCACGTCCCAAGGATTGTATTGCCTGCAAGCTTTGCGAATTAAGGTGTCCTGATCTTGCCATAGAAATTGAGACTGAATAAACAATTCAGGTTCCAAGGTTCCAAGGTTCACGGTTCAAGGTTAGGTAAGAATGAAGATCTAAAGGCAACCAACCGTGAATCCTGCACTGTGAACCTAACAAAATGTGTTGTTACTGAATAAGGCCATAACATGAATGAGAAGAATATAAAATTTGTTCAGGGAAATGAAGCTTGCGTAGAAGCTGCGTTATATGCCGGGCTTGGTTTTTTTGCAGGCTATCCTATAACGCCTTCAACTGAAATCGCAGAACTGCTTTCAGCAAGACTTCCGCAAACAGGCGGAAAATTTCTCCAGATGGAAGATGAAATCGCATCAATATGCGCAATTATAGGGGCCTCTTTAACAGGGAATAAAGTTATGACCGCAACAAGCGGCCCCGGTTTTTCTCTCATGCAGGAAGCATTGGGTTATGCGATCATGGCCGAAATTCCATGCGTGATAGTAAATGTTCAGCGCGGCGGTCCTTCAACAGGTAATCCTACACATGTCAGCCAGGGCGATGTTAACCAGTCAAGGTGGGGAACTCACGGGGAACATTCCATAATTGTGCTTACCGCTTCAAATCATCAGGATATTTTCTCCATTACTGTTGATGCTTTCAATATGGCCGAAACATACAGAACGCCCGTTATTCTTCTTTTTGACGAAGTTACAGCGCATATGCGAGAAGGTTTAACAGTGCCTGAAAAGGGCGCTCTTGATATTGTTGACAGACTGAAGACTTCTGTAAAAAAAGGAGTCGATTTTCATCCTTATCTGCCAAGAGAAGACGGACGTCTTCCTATGTCCTATTTCGGAGGCATTCACAGATACAATGTTACAGGGCTTTTTCACGACATGTGGGGGTTTCCTTCAAGTGACCCTGGAATTGTTCATGGGCTTCTTCGCCATCTTGTAGATAAGATAGAAAATAATGTTTATAATATTGCAAGATATAAAGAATACTTTCTTGATGATGCCAGAACCATTTTTATCTCCTACGGATCATCAGCCAGATCGGCGCTTCATGTGGTAAATAACAGAAGAGCGCGGGGAGAACGTATCGGTCTGCTTGAACTTCAGACTTTATGGCCTTTTCCCGCAGGAATTGTAAGGCAAAAATGTTCTGAAGCACATTGTGTTATAGTAGTTGAAATGAACATGGGGCAAGTACTACAGCAGGTAAAAACAGCCGTAGACAATCCTGATAAGGTATTTCTTGCAAACCGTATTGACGGTGAACTCATAACTCCCACGGATATCAGGAATATAATGAGGCTGATCAGAGGCAAAGGTGTATAAATAATGCCAGTTAAAGATTATATCAGAGAAAGGTTTTTTCCACAGATGTGGTGTCCCGGATGCGGGCACGGCATAATTTTAAACGGCCTGATAAAAGCAGTAGAAGAGCTCGGCATAAACAAAAACGATATTGTTATGGTATCAGGCATTGGATGTTCCGCCAGGATATCCGGCTATCTTGATTTTCACACAATGCACACACTGCACGGACGCGCGCTTGCATTTGCAACAGGCATAAAAATGAGCAGACCTGAATTGAATCTTCTTGTCCCGATGGGAGACGGCGACGCACTGGCAATAGGCGGAAACCATTTCATTCACGCAGCACGCCGCAACATAGATATTACAGCCATAGTTATGAACAATCGTGTTTACGGAATGACAGGCGGACAATTCTCTCCTCTTTCCGGTTATGGCTCTCTTGCTTCAACAGCGCCATATACCAATATAGATCATCCCTTTGATGTTGTGGATTTAGCTACGGCTGTCGGCGCTACTTTCGTAGCCCGCTCAACAACATACCACATAAAGCAGTTAACCGATTTAATCAAAAAGGCGATCACCCATAAAGGCTTTTCTGTTGTTGAAATCCTTTCCCAGTGCCCTACTTACTACGGCAGGAAAAACAAGGAAGGCAATGCATATGAAATGATGGAACTTATGAAGCAAACGACAACGCCCATTGGTTCAGAAGCAAAAAAAGAAAATCCTGATCTGATTGAGACAGGCATTTTTGTTGAAAAAGATAAGCCTGAATATTGCGCAGAGTATGATAAAATCATCGAAAGAGCGACGAAAGGCAATTAATTATGGAAAGAATCAGGATCGTTTTTTCAGGTTCGGGAGGCCAGGGAGTAATTACTGCTTCAATTATTATTGCAGAGGCAGCCGTTCTTTATGAAAACCTTGTTGCAGTACAATCCCAATCATACGGAGCAGCAGCAAGAGGAGGCGCAACAAAAGCCGATGTATTAATATCGGATTCAGAAATAAATTTTCCAAAAGTAAACAATCCCAACCTTCTTGTCTGTCTTACTCAGGAGGCATATAACCAATTTTCACCTATAATACGTCCCGGTGGCTTTCTTGTTACCGATACCCATTATGTAAAAACCCATAACGGAGTTGCTGCACGCCAGAGAGAACTTCCCATGTATCAGTCGGTTATGGACAATATAGGCAAACCGGTTGTATACAATATCTGTATGTTGGGAGCAGTAATATCTATGATAGATTTTGTTCGGCCCGAATCCATTATGAAAGTACTTGAAACAAGAATGCCTGCGGGATTTATAGATATAAATAAAAAAGCTCTGGAACTTGGGATAAAACTTGGAGAGCCGTTTAAGGAATAATAGAAGGAATTGATAGACTTCAGTAATAAACCTGCCGGAATATATATACATATCCCTTTTTGCATAAGTAAATGCCCTTATTGTGATTTTTATTCCATCACGGATTTATCTATTAAAGAAGAATTTATAAAAGCTCTACTTGCCGAAATGTCTATGTACAGATCTTCGCCGCTTTTATTTGATTCCATTTATATAGGCGGCGGCACACCTTCAGTTCTGAACCCAAAAGAGATAGCACAAATATTAGATACGGCTTTCAAGCTGTTTAAAATAGCACCAGAGACTGAAGTAACAATAGAAGTAAATCCTAAAACCATAAGTCCTGAATCTTTACAAAATTTAATACAAACCGGAATAAACCGGATAAATATCGGGGTTCAGTCTTTTTCAGATAATAATCTTAAATTTCTCGGACGTATTCATTCGGCCAAAGAAGCCAAAACAGCCATAAGATGGGCGCAAAATGCCGGGTTTGAAAATTTTGGTATCGATCTTATTTACGGGATTCCAGGGCAGACGGGGAAATCCTGGCTGTTGGATCTTGAAACCGCTATGCAATTTGAACCTGAACATATTTCCTGCTATATGCTTACATATGAGCCTAATACCCCAATTTATAATAATATGAAAACCGGCTGTTTTTCTCCCTTGCCGGAATCTCTTGCAGGCTCTTTATTTGAATTAACCACAGGCTTTTTAGAAAACCAAGCTTATATACATTACGAAGTTTCAAATTTTTCCCGCTCTTCAAATAAGAAATCAAGACATAATCAAAAATATTGGTCTGATGTGCCCTATACGGGATTTGGGCCCAGCGCTCATTCATTTGATGGAATACAAAGAAGATGGAATGTGAGAAGTGTAAAAGATTACATAAAAAATATTAAAGCAGGCACCTCACCGATAGAAGATAAAGAAATACTTTCAAGAGAACAGCAGATTATGGAATCAATTCTTCTTGGTTTAAGACAAACTGAAGGAATAAACATAAATAACTTTAATGCGAAATTCGGAATAATTTTCGAGGATATATTCAAAGAAACTATATCAGAACTGCAAAACAGGCGGCTTGCCGTTTTAACTGGTGACAGATACAGTCTTACAACAAAAGGGATGCTTCTTCTTGACAGCATCTGCGCCATGTTCGCCTTAAATGAATTTTAGGGGCTTTTACTACTTTACACTTGTACCTTACAGCTTTGACCTTTTCAACTTATGAGCTTATGAACCCAGAATATCTTTAACCATTGATTGATTTCCCGACGAGGGGTTTTTAATAAGCCGCGAAATATTGCAATCTATTTGGTGCGTCAAATGCAGACCTGTATTTTAATAACTGTCCTGCTTTTGGCCGGTAACTATCCTGTGTTTCCTGTTAATCCTGTCTGATAAAAAAATAAACCGCAAATCTATATTTATAGTTAAAAAGTTTACTGCTTTACTTTAACACTAAAAAATCAAAATCCGGTGTTGCTAAAAAGACTTGTTTAAACGAAAAGAATAAATACAAAATGTTGAAATGAAGTGGTAACTTTTGCTAAAAAGTTATAAATATTGTATGTCTTAAAAAAATATTTGCACAACAACACATATAAGTGATATTTGTACAAAATTATAATATTATTAAAATGGGATTAAATCCGGTCTTAAAAGTCAAATCATATTGCAGCTCATAAAATTAGCTTCGGTTAATATATTTTAGCATATTAAATAAGTTGAAAACATTTTAATTAACCATAACATAAGGAGAAATTAATGCATTCAAAAAGTTTGAGATTATTGTGGGTTATGCTAATTATAATATCTTTTATAATAACGGCATCCCCGGTTAAAGCAGAAAAAGAAGATAAAGCCGTCAAAGCCGCAAAAACACAACTTGTTGATCCGAACAAAAAAATTAAAAAAGTCGAAATAAGCCAAATGCCAAAGGGTGATGTAGCTGTGGTAAATGGAGTTACAATAAAAAGCGAAGATTTTGCGCGGGAGCTTTTCGGTGTTCAGCAACAATATGCTAATAAAGGCGAAAAACTTGATGAAAAGAGTCTTGCCGATATAAAGAAAAAAGTTCTTGAAAAACTTATTGATGGTGAATTGCTTTATCAGGAAAGTGTTAAAAATGGATTTAAAGTTGATAATTCTACTATTGAAGAGCAGCTTACTAAATTCAAAGATCAATTCCCAAATGAAGAAGAATTTAAAACAGAGATGGCAAAGGTTAAGTTAACTGAACCTGCTCTAAGAAATCAGATGACTCAGGTAATGACTATACAACAATATATAAATAAAGAGTTTGTTGAAAAAATTAAAGTATCGGATGAAGAAATCAAAAACTTCTTTGAAACGCATCTTAAAGAAAGGATAGAAGAAAAGCTAAAGCAGGATAAGATTCAAGATGAGGTTGGAAAGCATCTTGATCAATTAAAGGAAAAAGGCGATATAAAAAGAAACATATAATATAGATATGAGAAGCACCTCCAAAAACGCTGTTGTTTCTGCTGCCGGGCCTGAGGCATGCCACTGGGCGATTGAGGCGATGCGCTGAAGCTCCTTTTTTACCCACGGGATCTTGGTGTAATGGTTTGTGGTATCGGAATTGCCATGGGAATTCCGATCGTCAATCCCGGCAGGCGTGTAGTTTGTGTTACAGGTAACGGAGCGTTTGATAGCGGCAAAACAGTATGCGTGAATGTAGAGATCTGGCCGAGATGCCGCCGGAAACGGAGGTGCTTATTTCCCTTGCTTAATCATTTTACCAGGCGGTCCAGCCGCCATCTACTACAAACAAGGCTCCTGTAGAATAGCTCGAACCATCCGAGGCCAAAAACAAAGCCATTTTTGCTGTATCCTCCGGTTGACCGATTTTCCCATGGGGATCTTTTGCAAAAATACCTTGGAAACGTTTGGATCATTAACAAGAGGTTCTACAGGTGGAGTTATGATTACTCAAGGTGCAATAGTATTTGCTCGTATTTTCTATATAGAAGCAATTGTTTTTCCGGTATCTTTATTTTCATAGCCAGGCAGTTGAGCGAGTTCATCTCGAAATGTGCGGGTTTGGAGTATATCAAGCATTGTTCGTATAGCTTGATGATCCATTAAGTCAGCTGGAATTACAATATCACAGCGAACTGTTTCCATAGGGATAAAATCGAGTCCCCAGGCCGAAGCAATTGCTCTTAAGCCCAGTGCGGCATCTGCCATACCGTATACTATCATCTGGGCTCCTTCTTCATGACTTAATACCATTATATTGTAACCTGCAATCTTATCAGCAGGAATATTTGATTTTTCAAGACGATCATCTATAAGCGCCCGCAAGGCTGCTCCGGGCTCCCTGTTGACAAATCGCACAGATTTTTTGGTAAGATCAGTTACATCTTTTATTTTAAGATGATTCCCCTTTGCTATCATAAGTCCTTCCTCAAAATTTGCAAAGGCTATTATATGTGCAGGTTTTTTCCCTAATATTTTCTTTGCAAATACAACATTTGCTTGTTTTTTCCCCGAATCATGCATATGTGTGGCCGCCATATGAGTTTGACCTGCTGCAAGATGTTTGAGTGATTGTCCGCTTGAAGCAAATCGGCAGTTAAGCCTTATATCAGCGAATCGCCGGGCTATATGGGAAGCAAGTATTCCAAAAGCCGGATCACAGCCTAAAAGCAGGGCGGTTTTTTCGATTCTGTCAATGTTTTCGAAAAGCTTGACTGTTTTTCCATCTGCTTCCATCATACCGTCTGCTGCTAAAAACCCCCGTCCGAATAAATTTCTTCCTTCAAGAGAATAGCCGACAAGCCGGTCGCGGATCTTTACAACAGATATTCTATTATTTGGAGCAATGTTTTTGTCTGCAAAAATTATATCGTCCGCATTTTCAGGCAGATTATGATAAAACAGGTCTTCTACCTTACAGCCGAGAACACGCGCCATTTGGAGGGCAATCATTGTATTAGGTACGTATTTGCCACATTCGATATCATAAACCGCCTGCCTTTTTATCCCTACCAGCGAAGCAAACTGGATTTGAGATATTCCCGCTGACTGCCTTATTTCCTTCAGACGGCACACAATATCCGGTTTGTCTGATCTACTCACTATGCATCCTCCTTTTGCAGCATATTAACAATAGGTATTTTATAAATTAGAGATTGACAATTATAAAATGCATTTGTATGGTCAAAAATATTTATGCCAATTATAAACGTCAAACTATTTATAAATTATTTATGATTGTATGACAAGATATTTGAGAGGATCATAATATGAAAAGAAGATTTTATTTAAAGGGTTTTTTATTTCTGATATTTTGTGTTTTGATTTTTAGTATTTATTCAAAATTAGCTATTGCAGATTCCAAAGCCGAATCCATAACCGTTTTTGCGGCAGCCTCAACAACTAATGCCGTAACGGAAATCGGCAAGATGTTTTCTGAACAAAAAAATGTTGGTTTCATACCATCTTTTGCATCATCATCTACTTTAGCAAAGCAGATTGAAAATAAAGCTCCTGCAAACATTTATATTTCTGCTAATTCAAAATGGATGGATTATCTGGAAAAGAAAAATATAATCAATCAACCTTCCCGGTTTGATCTTTTAAGCAATCGCATTGTGTTGATTGTTCCGGCAGACAGTGACATCAAAACAATAGATATCAAGGCAAGTTTTGATCTTAAAAAACTATTGGGCAACGGCTTTCTATCCATGGGTGATCCTGATCACGTGCCGGCAGGAATTTATGGAAAACAGTCTCTTGTCAATCTTGGTGTATGGGATAGTATAAAAACTAAAGTTGCACGATCAAAAGACGTCCGTGCGGCCCTTATGCTGGTTGAACGGGGCGAATCGCCTGTGGGTATTGTTTATGCTACAGATGCTGCCATTACAAAAAAGGTTAGGGTTGTTGCTACTTTCCCCGAAAAGAGCCACCCCCCCATTTTATATCCTGTAGCATTGGTTGCAGGAAGTGAAACACCAGAAGCTGAAAAGTTTATGAAATTTCTTAAAATGCCTGAAGCAAAAGCAATATTTGAAAAATATGGCTTCACCGTTTTACAAAATTAATTGTTTTTACAATGGTTGGTAAAATGATTGAGGACAGGTAAATGGAGTTTCATGCTATGAGTATGATGGAATGGGAAGCGCTTCGTTTAAGTCTTTGGGTTTCATTTTGTGCAGTGGCCGGTAGCCTGATTCCCGGAATTCTGTTTGCCTGGATTCTTGCGCGTTTTGAATTTACAGGTAAATCACTGTTAGACGGGCTGCTTCATCTGCCGCTGGTTTTACCTCCTGTTGTTATAGGATACATGCTGCTGCTGCTTTTCGGGCAAAGGGGCATGTTGGGCGCCTGGTTATATAACACTTTAGGTATTACTATTGCCTTTACCTGGAAAGGGGCAGCGATAGCAGCTGCAGCCATGGCTTTTCCTTTACTTGTCCGGGCAGTAAGACTTTCTATCGAAAGTGTGGACCAGGGAATGGAGGATGCTGCCCGCACACTTGGCGCAGGGCCGATAAGAGTGTTTTTTACAGTTACGCTTCCATTGATTACACCGGGAATTATTACAGGCCTGATTCTTTCATTTGCAAGAAGCCTTGGTGAATTCGGGGCAACTATAACTTTTGTATCCAACATACAGGGGCAGACGCAAACACTTCCTCTGGCTCTTTATACGCTCACTCAGACCCCTGGTGGAGAAGCCGGTGCAATGCGATTATGCTTAATCTCGATTGTGGTTGCCATGGTTGCGCTTGTTGCTTCCGAGTTTATGTCAAAACGATTTGCCGCATATATAAAGGGTTGATTAGTGATAGATATTCACGTTGAAAAAAAACAGGGTGATTTTCGTATTAGTGCGGCATTTGCTTCCGGAGAAACGGGCATTACGGCGCTTTTCGGACCCTCAGGCGCAGGAAAGACATCCATTATAAATATGGTGGCAGGGCTCCTGCGCCCTGACAAAGGTCACATCACAATAGACGGGAACTGTTTATTTGATTCAGATAACGGCATAAATATCCCTCCCGAAAAGCGGCATATCGGTTATATATTCCAGGAAGGCCGGCTGTTTCCGCACCTTAGTGTACTATCCAACCTTACTTATGGCATGCGGCTGATAAAACCTGCAAAGCGTTTTGTGAAACTTGATCAGGTTGTAGAACTTCTGGGTATTGAAAACCTGCTTTATCGCAGACCCGCCAAACTGTCGGGAGGTGAAAAACAGCGTGTTGCAATAGGAAGGGCTTTGCTCACAAGTCCGGCAATTCTACTCATGGATGAGCCGCTTGCTTCTCTGGACGAAACACGAAAAGCGGAAGTTCTTCCATTTATAATTGCCCTCACCCGAAATTTATCAGTGCCTATTCTTTATGTTAGCCACGATCTGGAAGAAATAATGACTCTTGCAGATAATGTAGTTTTGATTGAAGCAGGTAGCGCTATTGCTACAGGTTCTCCTGAAGAATTGATTGGCCGTATTGAACCAAAATTTCCTAAATTTTCTTTTCTGAAATAAGTATTCTATAATAGTTGAGCCACTTTCAAAACGTTTCAGTTTGGTCAAGCTCAAGGTGGGCGAAAATTTCAACCACAGGGATACATTGGGTATTTCGAGGATTGAAATTTGAGCCCAACGCAGAGATCGGCCAAAATGGGGCGTTTTGAAACTGGCTCAGCTGTCATAAATCTTTACTACCGTATATTTCCACTTTGTTTCTGCCTTCTTTTTTTGATTTATAAAGCGCATAATCAGCAGTTTTTAATAAATCTGTAATATTGGTGTCAGCAGAAGGAACGATGCTGCTTACCCCGAAACTCATTGTAACTACATTGCATACTTGAGAGCCGGAATGATTAATTCCAAGAGCTTCAATTTTTAAACGCATCTTTTCGGCAATGAGACCCGCACTCTGTGCATCGATTCCGGGCAACAGAATAGCAAATTCTTCCCCGCCGTAGCGTGCCACTAAATCGGCGGGTCTTTTGACAACAATTCTTAAAGTATTTGCTACTTTTTTTAGACAGTCATCGCCTTTTTGATGGCCGTATGTGTCGTTATATGCCTTGAAATAATCGATATCACTCATTATCATGGATACTGGTTTGGATTCACGCATCATACGCTTCCACTCATACAAAACAAGCTCATCCAAACGTCTTCGATTCGCCACTCCTGTTAAGCCATCAAGGTAAGAAAGTTTTTTAAGCTCTTCTTCCAGTCTTTTCCTGTCTGTTATGTCTCTTAATATTCCTACTGCATGCCATTTTTCTTCAAGCTTAACTGAAGACAATGAAAGTTCCACTGGAAATTCCTCGCCACCTTTTCTGATTGCTTGAAGTTCAAGCGTTTTTCCAACTGCATCTCCTTTGCCTGAATGTTTAAAGCCACCAAAGCCTTTCAAATGAGCTTCATGGTATTTTTGTGGAGCAATCAATTTATGAAGATTTTTACCTAATACTTCATCGCTTGTGTAGCCCAGAATTTTTTCCGCAGCGGTATTCCAGAAAGAGATCTTGCCATTATTATCCATCATCATAACGGCATCGTTTGCCATTGAGGCAATAGTTCTAAACTTCTCCTCATTTTCAATAATGGCGATTTCACATTTTTTGCTTTCAGTTATGTCAGTGTAAATAAACATCAGATCAATAATATTTCCTTTTTCATCACTTATATGATCGGCCCTTAGAAGAATATTGAAAATACCGTTGTTCCTGGTTTTAATTTTAACCTCGCCCTTCCATGAATTACCTTTAGCAATAGATTGAAATACTTCTTCTGAGAAGTTGTCACCAGTATATAATATGGATATCCCGCCGTTTTCGTTTAATTCATTTGCCGTATAACCGGATAAGTCTAAAAATGATTTGTTGCTGTAAACAACTTTGCCCGAAATACTGGTTAGTATTATAGCATCGCTTGTGTTTTCAACCGCCTTGTTGATACGCAGCAATTCAATATTTGCGCTTTCAATCTGCTTTTCAATTCTTCCTAAAAACTTGTAAAAAATCACAAATAAAATTAGCGCCAATAACATACAGATTGCTGATACTATGGCGATTGTTAAATCATGATGTATTGTTATATCGGTAATATCGCGTAGAACTACCGTTGTTCCTACACGCCGGTTTCCTGCATCTATAGCCGGGAAAAATTTGCTGCGGTAATGCCGTTTATTATATGTCATCTCAATATCGGTTATTCCTGCATTGACATCCTTATGGGCAAAGATTGAGGTGAGCTTGTCCGGAAAATATTTTGATGTCTGGCCTATCATAACTACAGACGGGAAGCGATCCCAGTTTGTGTCACGGCCAAGCATTTTCATGCCTTTTTCCCAGTTCCTTTTATTAAGATATTTTTTTTCTATCAGAATATAAATATCAAGGCCAAGTATTTTGTGAAGTTTTTGTGTAATATGATCTATTTCTTCACCAAGTTCCACAAACCCGATTAATTTTTTGCCGTCATACCATGGCATGACGGCCCGAAGAGTAAATGTGCCAAGCGGGCCCAATTCAATCCCGTAAAAAAGCTTCCCGGTTTTTTCTGCATTAATAGTAGTAAAACGTTCTATTTTATCACCGTATCTATCAGGATCATGAACCCGTAAAATGTTTATTCTATCAGTGCCTGTAAAATAAAAATGTGTAATACGGTACTTTTTTTTAAGTTCTTCAAGTAAGCTTCTTGTGTAATTAAATAATTCGGTTTTGTTTTTATTTATCAAAGCCTTTTTTATTTGTTTATCTTTAGAAAGCACGTTTAATACCGAGCTCATTAAATTCGCATCGTTTTCTATCTGCAAGGTAAGCAAGTCATTTACGGACTTTATATTATTCATTACATTATTAACAACATACCCCCTATGAAACCTTTGCAGGGTATATGCAAATGAAACCAACAAAATGCTCATTGCTATCATCAACGGAATTAGAATACGGAGTTTTAATTTGAAATATTTCATTCAAGACCAAGTCCTTTCTTCAAATTTAACTTGCAGGTAGCTGATCTGAAATATTGTTTGAATAAAAATATAGTATTATGTCATCAGTAATAACTTCAGCATAATACACTATCAAGGTATAATGAGTCAATAATTAAGCTAACACCGGGGCTGATTGTTATTAGTTTTATAAAACCCGAAAGGAATTGAAAAGAATGCTGGGGGGGGAAGCATTTTTTTACCTAAAAGGTACAAGGGGCAAAAACAGAAATTACTTATTTGGGGTAAAGCAAATCAAACATCCTGCCACATAGATATTTTATCCGGGCGCAATGCACCCGGATAAAATATTATTACTATCCGCTTCTATTTTGCGTTATTACATGCCTGCCTGATTGATCTTTTTACAAGCACTCTTATTAGTTTGCGCTTGTACCATGCTGATATATTAAAGTGAGGCATGGGACGGACTTTATCATAGGCTGCATCGGCTGCTTTTTCTATAAGTTCGTCTGTAATAGTGTTGCCTGTAAGAACTTTTTCAGCTTCTAAAAGCCTTAACGGCCCTGATCCTACAGCAGTTACTGCGATTCTTGCGTTTTTGCATTTACCACCCGAAATTGTGATACATGCAGCAGCTCCTGCAACAGGATAATCAATTGCTGCACGTTGTGCCATCTTCAGGTAGGCGCTTCCTGTACCTTTGGGAGGTGTAGGGATAAAGATATCTTTTATAAAATCCGTTGGCTTAAGAATGTTTACTTTCTTACTTTTGCCTGTATAAAAATCCTCGATTTTTATGATCTTCTCTTTGCCGGTACTGCCTACTATTGTTACTTTTGCGTCCAAAACAATTAAAGCAGGGGGGGTGTCTGCCTGAAAAAGTGCAAGACATTCTTTGGAGCCTTTTGCGACAAAGCATCTGTCTCCTTCAAGCTTAAAGCATAAATGAGGCCGGCCTTTACGCCATTCATGAGACTGATTATAATACATGCACATAGATTCAATGCTGATATTTCCGCCTATTGTGCCCATGTTTCTTAACTGGGGGCTTGCCACTCTTCCGGCTGCCTGGGCAAGAGCAGTAAACTTTTCCACTGCAGGCTTTGATTTTGAAATATCATCAAGTGTAACAAGAGAGCCTAATATAAGTCCTTTTTTCTCGCCAAAATCTATTCTTTTCAGATCCTCAATTTTTGCTATATTTATAACAAATTTAGGGGTTATGATTCTTTGTTTCATCTTTGGAAGAATATCGGTTCCCCCGGCAACTATGATGGCCTCTTTATTTTTTTTAAGAAGAGAGGTTATATCTTTAACGTTTTTTGCTTCAAGGTATTCAAATTTAGGTAGCCTCATTATTCTTTACCTCCTTTCTTTTCAAGGGCCCTTAAAATTCGTTCCGGGGTTATGGGAAGTTCTTTTATTCTGGCACCGGTAGCATAATATATTGCATTAGCTATAGCGGGAATTGTGGGGATATTTGCACCTTCACTTGCTTCTTTGGCTCCGAATGGTCCTTCCGTATCCATAGATTCCACAATGATGGATTGCACATCGGGCATATCTTCTGCTGTCGGGATCTTGTAATCCAAAAATGAATTAGTCATTGACCATCCCTTTTCCGTCCTGTAGTCTTCACACGTTGCCTGACCAAAGGTCATGGAAACACAACCTTCAATTTGTCCTTCAACCGCCATTCGGTTTATGGCAAAACCGCAGTCATGAGCAGCAGCAATTTTTGGTACTTTCACAACACCTGTTTCTTCATCCACTTCCACTTCTGCAGCATGGCAACCAAAACTCCAGGTACAGGCCAAACTGACTTTGCCTTCCGCAAATCCGCTTACATCCCCTGTATCAACAGGCGGGTTATAATATCCTACAGTAGATAGAGGTATTCTTTTTACTTTTAAACGAGTCTGAACAGCTTGTTTTATAGTTAAACCTTTTTCCGGGTTACCCTTGATATATATTCTTCCGTCTCTTGCCTCAAGATCTTCTTTATTTGCCTCAAGCGCTTCTGCTGCGGTTTCTATAAGTTCTTCCCTGATTTTGTTTGCAGCCATTTTGGCGGCGTTTCCGGCACACACTATAAGCCTGCTGCCGTAAGTCCCAAGATCCATCGGTGTTGTTGCCGTATCTGCGGCAATGACTTTAATCGGATCAATGCTGGCCAGTCCGATTTCTTCTGCTGCAATCATAGCCAAAGCCGTTTCTGAACCCTGGCCTAAGTCGGTTGAACCGCTGTAAAGCAGAAAAGAGCCGTCTTCTTCAGCAGTCATGTTCACACCTGAATGTGAAGGAGGATTGGTAAAGAAATAAGAAAAACCGGGCCCTGATGCAAAGAAGTTGGAAGCAAGCCCCACACCCCTTCCTCTGGGAAGCTTTTTCCAGTTTTCTTTCCAGCCGATACCTTCGGAAGCCGTGTCCAAAGATTCAACATGGCCGCAGCTTCTTATTTTAAATTTATTAATGGTGGTATCTCCGGCTTTAAGAGCATTAATCTTTCGTATTTCTATTGGATCAACATTCAATTTCTCCGCGATTATATCCATCATTGTTTCTATAACAAAACGGGGCTGAATTCCGCCATGACCTCTTTGTGCTCCACAGTAAGGCTTGTTTGTATATATCCTTCGTGCGTCACACTTGAAATTGTTAAGTCTGTAAGGTCCATGTTGAAAGACGGCCATAGCAAAAATGGATATCATGGAAACACCCTGATAAGCTCCTCCATCGCAAAGAACCTTGGAGTCAAAGCCCATTATGCGGCCATCTTTTTTAACTCCAATTTTTTGTTCTATAATAGCTGCATGGCGTCTTGTGCAGGTAGAAATATCTTCTTCTCTTGTATAAGAAATCGTTACAGGCTTGCCGGTTATTTTGGAAAGCAGCGCTGATACAGGAAAAAGACTATGAACATCGCCCTTTCCTCCGAATCCTCCACCAACATGGGGTTTTATTATCCTGACCTTGTTTACCGGTATTCCTATAGTTTCCGCAATGCATACCTTGTCATAAAACGGTGTTTGAGTACTAGGCCATATTGTTACATCTCCGGAGGCATAATATTCGGCGGTAACTGCATGCGGTTCTATATAGGAGTGATATGTTTGCTGGGTTTCATACTTGTCTTCCAGTATAAAATCAGACTCTGCAAAAGCCTTATCTACATCTCCGTGATGAAATGCAGTCATTGTTGAGATATTTCCCGGAAAATACTCATGAATCTGTATAGCATCCGGTTTCATTGCTTCATAGATATCAAAAAGAGCCGGTAGCTCTTCGTAGTCAACTTTTATTAACTCCAGCGCTTCCATTGCCGTATCTTCATCAACAGCCGCCACAGCAGCTACCTCATCTCCGATAAAACGTACCTTTTGCTTAGCAAGAGAAAACTTGTCTCTGATAATCTCGGGCAAAGGTTCAACTCTCATAATACCATGTGGAACATCGGTTATATCTTTTCCTGTAACAACTGCCCTGACTCCTTTAAGCTTGAGCGCCTTTGATGTATCTATATTTAGAATTTTGGCATGGGGTAAAGGACTCCTTAAGATTTTTCCGATAAGCATTCCGGGAAGAATAAAGTCACCGGCAAATTTAGCAGAGCCGGTAGCCTTGATTGCGCTATCTGTTCTGACTTGTCTTTTTCCTATTATCGAGTATTTTTCCATTTTGCTCTCCTTTATTTACTTTGCTGTAACCTCAATGGCTTCTATAATCTTGGTGTATCCGGTGCAACGGCATAAATTACCTGAAATACCCCTTTTTATTTCAGCTCTGGTGGGCTTCGGGTTTTCATCAAGCATTGCCTTGGCGGACAATATCATTCCAGGGGTACAGTAACCACATTGGATAGCACCGTAATCCACAAAATTTTGCTGCAATGGATTAAGTTTGCCTTCCTTTGCTAATCCTTCGATAGTAGTGATTTCTTTTCCGTGAGCAGCAGCAGCAAGAGTAAGACAGGCAAGAACCGACTTTCCGTCCATAATAACCGTACAGGCTCCGCAGGCTCCCAGATCGCAGCCTTCTTTTGATCCGGTCAGACCGAGATTTTCCCTTAATACCTCAAGTAAAGTTCTGTGAGGATCAACAGCTGTCTCATAAGATTCCCCATTTACCTTTAACTCAATAACTTGTTTCATTACAGGTCTCCTTTTTTATTTTAAAGAATATCTAATAGATATAATTCAATTTATCTTTATAATTATAAACAAATGGCATGCGGTTACTATTGATGGTTTTTTAATAATAATCGTTTTGCAATGTAATTCTATTTGCTTAAATCATGCCAATATATTTTTATATATATAATATCAATTAATTAAGTCCATAATAATAGAGAAATTCGATAGAATAAAAAGCAATTAATCTGTATTTAGAAATTTAGTTTCTATATTTAGAAATATAGTGTACGTTATTCAAAATACAGTAGTTTTATATAGAAAACTTTATAAAATATTAAACACAGAACAAGCGAGCATGAAATGAACATAAACGAAAAAGACTTTTTTCATCAGGTTACTATTCGCATATGCGGAAGTCTTGAAATTGATCGAGCTTTAATGCATTCTTTTCAATATCTAAAAGATTTTATCCCCCTGGATGAAATGTGGCTGGCTTTACTTGATAAAGATGTAGGAGGGCTAAGAGCCATAGCCATTGCTGATCATTCAGGTGTAAAAAAAATGGATGCCATCATTCCAATCCCCAAGGTTGTCAGAAACAGGCTTGACAAACAGGATTTCACACCAAAAAAAGTTATTAAAATTAATAAGATGGAACTAATTAATTTATCGAACTTTTTAGGTTATCCTGATTCATCTCTTATGGTTTTACCTTTATTGACAGATGGTGTCAAGACGGGATCTTTGGTTATGAGAGCGGCGGGAAAAGAAAGATATTCAGATTCGCATGCTGAACTGCTTACTTTGCTTCATGACCCTTTTGCAGTTGCATTATCTAATGCATTAAGGCATGAGGATGTCCTCAAATTAAAGGATATGCTGGCTGATGAAAATCAATATCTTATCAGTGAACTGCGGCAATTATCCGGCGAAGAAATTGTTGGAGCGGAATCAGGTCTGAAAAACGTCATGGATATGGTTCATCAGGTCGCTCCAAGAGATAACCCTGTACTACTTTTGGGGGAAACCGGTGTAGGAAAGGAAGTCATAGCTAATGCCATCCATTATTCTTCACCCCGAAAAGACGGCCCGTTTATAAAAGTTAACAGTGGTGCTATTCCCGAAGGACTTATAGACAGTGAACTTTTCGGACATGAAAAAGGTGCATTTACAGGCGCTATTAATCAAAAACGGGGACGGTTTGAACGTGCACACGGAGGGACAATCTTTTTAGATGAGATTGGAGATTTACCTATTCAGGCACAAAGCAGATTGTTACGGGTTATCCAGCAAAAGGAGCTGGAACGTGTAGGAGGAGCTAAAACGATCCAGGTTGATACCCGCATTATAGCTGCTACTCACCGTAACCTGGAATACATGGTTGCAAAGAATAGATTCAGGGAAGATTTATGGTACAGACTGAGCATATTTCCGATTGTAATTCCCCCTTTAAGGCAGCGAAAATCCGATATTCCCGAGCTTGTTGAACATTTCCTGAAACGTAAATCAAGAGAATTAAATTTGCGCGGCATTCCCCCAATAGCACCCGGTGCTATTGAGCGGCTTATGGATTATCCGTGGAAAGGGAACGTGCGGGAGCTGGAAAATATGGTTGAAAGGGCGCTGATACAATATAATGGCGGTTTATTGAATTTTGGCCATTCCATTTTCTCTCAGGTTGAGGATACACCTGAACTTGCCAGCTCGGATGGCAGAATGCTCACGCTAAGCGAGATCAATGCCCGTCATATTCAAAAAGTGCTGGAAGTAACAAAAGGGAAAATTAACGGACCAGGAGGAACAGCAGATATTCTCGGAATACACCCCAGTACATTAAGATGCAAAATGGACAAGCTTGGAATCAAATACGGGAAAAACAGCAGTTTCGGGGCTTCAAAAGCCCTATAACATTTATATGCCAGGCTGCCTGGCGAAGTATTAACAGATTTATAGCAATTGCCATAAATCTGTTCTGTTTGGGTATAGATCGGTTACTTCAATTGGGTATCAACCGATTTATTCAGCAAATTTTGAGCTTCTATAAGCATTTTGTATTTTGACAAAATTTTATCCATATTTTTTGACAAGATTGCCTTCAATAAATCTCCCTCTATTTCAGCAACCTCAAGTCTTTCATAATAATCCATCATCTCTTTGAGGTGGGCGATAACTATCTTGCCTGTTAAAATCGGGTGATTGTTTGTTACATTTGCGTCCTCAAATCTTGTCCCATGTTCCAACTCAACTTCCAAACCTTTTATAAAAGCCTCAAGGGGTATGTTCATTTTCTGGGTATTCACCATATTGAGTATCGTGGCCGCCTCTTTTTCAGAAATATTTGAATCCTTGATATCAGTCCAGTCACGAATTCCCATTTCCTTACAAACCCGCTTTACTTCATCAACAGTTATATAATCCGGTAAATTCATAATATTTTCCTTTCATGATTGATAATAAGTTCTCTTCATCGGCCAAAGATCGCAGAAGAAATTATTATCACATTTTGAATTGTGATAAATTGGGCTTTTTCGTCTTTAATATATAACGCCTTTTATGTTTAAGTGTTTAGATGGCACAAATAGGATAAATATAGTTAAGCAGTGTTCATACTCATAATTATATGTAATATTTAGACCATAAACTACACATGCAAAGGGCCCCAACACTCGTTTACCCGATTATGTAAAAGAATGTTGATCCCTGGCAATTGGTTTCAGTCGATCAATTTGTTTTGCTTCAGGACGGTTCATAGCATGCCAAAGATCCCAATCCTGTTGTAAACCCAGCCAGAAATCCGCAGACATACCCAAAACACGTGATAGTCTCAATGCGGTATCCGGAGTTACCGAACGCCTGCTCTTAATAATTTCATTCAGACGAGGGTAAGACACGCCCAGACGACGTGCAAGTTCTACCTGTGTCAGGTCAAGCGGCTTGACAAATTCTTCAAAAAGCATTTCCCCAGGATGTGTTGGGGGGGCGATTCCGAGGCAGCCGCCGTCCAACATCAGTGGTAATCTGTGATTTTGATTTAGTAGGCGTGGCCTTCCTCCCATATAAAACAAATTCTGTACTGCTGATTTATGCGAATACTGTATTGATTTTTCCTGTCACCTTTTAAAATTTCCAATCGATTGCCTGGAGGCACCTTTAGTTCATTGATCTCTCGAACACGGTTTATTTGATCTAACTTTCGGCGGGCAACCAGCCAAATGGATTGGGAGCAGCATCTGCGAGCTGATCGGGATGCCACACCATCAAAAACATACTCAGTGCCAGCAGATTTAAAGGCTCTTATCATGGGTCATGTTTATAATGGGGGGCATTATAGTTGTCAAGCTATTTACAGCGTATGCATAACCCGCTTCAGCCGATTGGGTAAAAACCACAGACACCTGAGCTAATCCCCGTTAGAGTCCATCGTGCCATAATATTAACACCCACAGCTCATGCATTTTTGTATTATGATTCTTCCTAATTGCTATCCAATTTTATAGACATATTTTTAAAACAGGTTTTACTACAGCCAGATAGTTTGGTTCATAGCTGGACTAAGCCGTAATGGTTTGCTAAAAAAGACATCAATGAGAAACTGAATAACTAAGGAACGCCCCCGATATTTTAAATGTATAAATTTTATGTTTTTTTGTTTGAAATTTTGGACACCGTTGTGTCCAAGATGTGACACATATTTCTGCTTTCTTAATCACTAATCAAGGTTTGACGCCAGTCGGTTTTATTCACAATTCAAGATGTGACACCAATCGTTCTTTAATGTTATCGACCGGAACATTAACAATAAAAGAATTAAACTCCCTTAATCTTATTGTAAAAGTCTCTATTGATATCTTTGAAAATTTTAATACTTTACAATAGTTTAAAAAATCATTTATCTTTTCTTTCAAGCATTGGAAAACCTCCTTTATATAAAGAAACTTTTGTGTTTGTGAGTTTCCCAATACTTTTACAATAAAATTAAAACATTATCATCATGGATTGCGCTGACTGCGGGGTTTGTGGGTTAGCCCTCAAATAACAATAAGTATGATTTGACAATCGATTCAATTGTGGGTATATTGTAATTACATTAACCACAATTGGAGGCGAAAATGACGACTTTAATCAGAATAGGAAATTCGCAGGGTATCCGTATTCCAAAGGCAGTAATCGAGCAAGCACGATTAGAAGACAAGCAATTGGAATTCAAAATAATCGACGACGGACTGTTAATTCAACCTGTTAAGAAGAACAGAGAAGGCTGGAAAGAACAATTTGATAAAGCCTTTAAATCCCAGGAATCAAGCGAAGCGGATCAGGAGTGGTTGGATGCCCCATTGGTAGATGAAGAGGACTGGGAATGGTAAAAAAAGATGTTTATAGATTTGAGATTTGGCTGGTTCAACTTGATCCGACACAAGGTTCTGAAATTAAGAAAATAAGGCCTTGTGTTGTTATCTCCCCTGATGAAATGTCTGCACTGAAGACCGCGATTGTTGCTCCAATGACATCCAAAGGATTTAGCTATCCAACCAGAATTCAATATACATTTCAGGGTAAAAAAGGATTGATTCTGCTTGACCAAATGAGAGCCGTTGACAAATCCAGGTTAATTCAAAAACTTGGTGTAATTTCCCAAAGCGCGCAGATTAAAATTATCAATTGTTTGCAAGAGCTTTTCGCGTATTAAGCGGCGTACACCCTCGGCATGAGGCGATGGCAAAAGCCGCCGCGCCTTATGCCGAGGGTGTGTGCCAGGCATGGCACAGAGCTAGTAAGGTGAAAGTCCTTACACCAGGTGTTCGTGAAGCCGAAGGTTAGGAGAAGGACAAGGGCGTCATCGTGAGGTGGGGTCTGGAGGAAGTCCAATCCAAAAGTGCGGGGCGACGAACAGGAACCGGATATGAGGTGTGGTACATCCGGGGCGAGTGGGCACGTGACCACGCAGCCCTCCATTCACGATCGGGGTGTGCTTTATAAATTTGTCAAGTAAGTTCATATTTCAAGGTTTGATAATCATATAAAGGGTTAAGTTCATACACAAGATTTAAAAATATTAAGACACCTCCTTACCCATAGGTGTTAAACTATGGAACCAGTTCGCATAAGCGTAACGAGATATCATTAACTTTT
>JAHITX010000054.1 GCA_018817425.1 Pseudomonadota bacterium | reverse complement strand
TCCATGCCTTTTACTTTTAAGCGGAATGCACCTTGGCCCTGCATGGTTTAACTGTACAACCGCAATCGCCCCTTGCTTTTGTATGGTTTTTGCCAGTTTGATCATACCTGGAATCTGTGAGTCATCCCAGAGCCCGAGACTGCAGGGAACAATACGCCCATTGGATTGAACTGATGTTGCCTCGACTATTACAAGCCCCATATCCTTTGAGCGTTCTTTGTAAAAATGAAGGATATCTTGGGTGACCAAGCCTTTGGATGTCCCATAGTTGGTTGTGATAGGAGGGAGTACCAGCCTGTTTTTAAATGACATGTTTTTTATTGTCAACTCACTATTAAGTGTTATCATTTGCTTTTTTTCTCCTGAAATGATTCGTGTATTTTCAATACGCCATATATTTTTTAATCCCTGTAAATTTCTATATGGTTCAGCGGTGAAATTAGGAACAACGGCTACTCGATTTCCATCTTTAATCACAGTATCAAACGGAGTGATCCTACCATTTATAAAAATTGCCTCGACTTCTTTTTTGCTAAGTCCTATTTGGGAAAGAAGATCCTTTGCGCTAAGACCTGATGCTATTTCCATAACTGCTTTAGAATATTCTATATTTGCTGCTTTAAGTTTTTTTTGCAGAGACGAAAATGCATTAGACGTAATAGTTGGCATACTCCAACCCTTTATTGATTAAAAACTATTAAAGGATATTAAAATTTTTGTATTTTCACAATATGAATTAGAATTAAGATGACTCACATCATCATTCACCCGAATCTTGATTAAATAAAGTTTTGATTTGTATCGGTATTCTAAACAATGCGGGCTTCTGAATACTCCACCGATCTTCGGATACTTAGTCTTGAGTACAGGTTTTGGTTTTGTGGAACTTGGAGTAGTCAGGACTATGAATACCAGCAAGTCCTCGCTTTTAAGTGCCAGGTCCAACCCAGACTTATACCATTTATTACACAAAGAGATTATCCCCACCCTGAAAACTTAACCGCATACCCTGTTAATCAAAATCCGTGTTTTAAAGGGATATTTTCGTTCATAGGGTCGGTCAATGCAAAAACCTGAGGCTGATAGTCAAAATGCATCCCCAGATTTCACCAACATTACAGATGTAAAGAGATCAAGGAATGGTACTAAAACCGCCACTTGAATTTCCCGTGAAAGACTTTCCCATGATACCAGATTGTGCGGAATTGGCGTTTTTATACGCTACAGCGACCTGGTTACCGTACATGTAAACTCTTTCAATGCTGTACCCATTATTCCCATAGCATTGAGGAACATTGTAGGTAATTGTAAATTGGGGGGCAGGAATATTTCCGGTCATACCATAAGCATCCAGATCTTGGCGGATGCAACTGTACTGATCCGCCAGGAGATCCTGTTTGTCTTGAAAGCTGAATTGAAGGAGTGAGGCCGTGAGAAGCCCGGCCAGAAAAAATATCATTCCGCAAAATCTGTTCTTACTTTTCATAATTCCCTCCGAATTGATGATGGTTGACAACTTTGTTGGCAATTGCATCTATGGTTTGTGTTTAAAGCAAAGATAAATGCAAAACGTATACCAATCCTAATCCGAAAATGAAGGTTAGGATACACGCTAAATACTATTTTTGCGTTGAAAAAATAGCATTTTGTCCATACGCTCTGCGATAACGTTTAGCCCGCAGATTCTCACAGAAAGTATTGTTTTGGTATCCTTGATAATTTCGGCATCCAAATGATCAAAACAGGGATACTTATCCTTGAGTGTCGGTTTTTTATTTTATTGAAGCCGAGATATTCATAACACCGACTAATACCAGAAGAATTAAACGCCTTTGACTTAAGAGCTCACAGCGACTGTAGATAGACACTATAATCGCCCCTAACTATTCAAAATTATATATGGCATTAAAAAAATAAAGATCTGTCCATTGTTAAGGCTCAACTATTTATTAGTTGAGATATTGGCATTATCCAATGCCTCCCTGACCTTAGTAGCCAAGCTTTCTTTAGAAAATGGTTTTG
>JAHITX010000053.1 GCA_018817425.1 Pseudomonadota bacterium | reverse complement strand
TATTTATCTTATCAGGAGGTTATTTGTTTATCTGCGCGATAATAAATTATTTTTATACTACGTGTGGGGATATGTTCTATTGTTATTTTAATATATAACTTACACCCCATAAATTCACGCCCATGCCGGGCGTACACAATTTGCTGCACGGGAGCGCAAAAAGCGCGCGCCCCGTGAGCAATGCGTTGGCGGAGAAAAAATGAAACATTCCCGGAACATCATCCGCATAGACCACGAGGCAAGCCGAACCTACGGATGGCGAGTTACGCTGCAACGAAAGGGTAAAATCAACGTCAAGACATTCTCTGATGGCGTCTATGGAGGAAAGCGAAAGGCATTGAAAGCAGCCGTGGAATATAGAAACTCACTTCTCCTTAAGCACTCGTCTTATGAACATCAAATCTGGGTCCGGGCTCGTCTTCGCAGAAACAATACATCTGGCATTCCTGGTGTTGGCCGATATGAGGTTCTCGCCAATCTCAACACTGGCCGCCGAGAAGCATTCTGGCTCGCTTCATGGACTAATGAAGATGGTATCGGTCGTAAGCGAAAATTTTCCGTTTTGTGTTACGGCGAGCGCCAAGCAAAACGACTTGCCATAGCAGAGCGTAACCGTCAGACGTTACGTGTATGCGCTATCAAGTCTTCCAAGCCGTAATGCCAACAATCGGGTCGAGCAGACTGGAACTCGTCACGTTTTTAAATGCTGTTTGGGTGGCCGGTCTGCTCACCCTTACGTTAGGTTTCTCGATAATCAAATAGCATTAAGGAGTACACATTATGTTATATTTGCTTTTAGTTACTGCATTCTTTGGGGCGCTTTTATATTTTATTGCCTCAAAGAGGAACGCCAATAAGAGTTTTTGGTTGGTAATGGGCATTGTTTTTGGGCCGTTTGCATTACCTTTCGTATTTAAGGCGAAAAGCAAACTGATCCTGCAACAATTTTCTGGAATATAAGTTAAGCCGCTTTTTTATTATTCCACCATTCCTGCTCATAATCTGTTGGAGACCTATAACCATTTGTCGAATGTTTCCTATACCGGTTGTAGTAAATTTCTATGTATCTGAATATTGCCTGCTCAGCCTCAACAAAGTCCTGAAATCTACAGTGATGAATAAGTTGGGTTTTTATCGAACCGAAAAAAGATTCTGCTACAGCATTGTCCCAACAGTTCCCTTTATTACTTTAAAACGATAGATATTTGAGGTGTGTGTAAACGGAAGTGTGAAGTATGATTTTTCGTTTTATCTTAAAATCATAGAAATCATTAGGAGGTAAGATATATGAAAAATTTCAGATCATCTTATGCTAAACCATCAAATAGTTATTTAGTGTCATGTCATTCATCAAGTGTCGGATAAAGCCGAGAGAGTTTTATCCTGGCATCTTCAGTCGTAAATTGCCAATTGACTTTTGCATTTCTGTTGTTTCTATAGTGACCGTTAAATGGTTTGGGCATGAACGTAGCGTGCAAATCATGTGCATAAGCAACTCGTTTGGTGATGTAAGAAAAAAGAATGGTTCTATCTGCTGTCTTGATTGGATCGAGCGCACCGAGGTTGATTTCGTGTTGAGATGGAGTGACCTCGTGATGCATTTTTTCAAACTGAATGCCACATCTTTTTAATACAGCAACAATTTCTTTTTTTACTACTTCGCCTTTATCCCGGGGATCAGCATGGAAATAACCTGCATTGTCTGTGTGGCTATCTTTGCTGAATTCATCCGTGGTTAATAGAAAAAATTCATGTTCAGGAGCAGTTAAAAAATAAAGACCAAATTCATCTTCAGCTTGTTTAACCACTTTTTCCAATAATGATCTTGGATCAAGAAGGGATCGCTCACCATATTCTTCGTTAATTTTACCGATTAGAAAGCCAAGTGTTTCTTGTTTAAATTCAACTTTTCTAAAGGTTTCCGGAAGGGGAATTAATAATTTATCGCTATCATCCACAGTCCCATAGCCAGGGACAGAGCTTCCATCAAAACCGACTCCTTTTTTGAAAAATGTTTCGATATCCCCTACATGAACCTGTATGGTTACAGGTCTGCCATTAAGATCGGTTGTAAAGATTTGCATTGTATCAACGTCATTGATTTTTTTTTCAATTTCATGCAGATTAATCAAATATGGCCTCCAATAATAATTTTGTGTTATTAAATAATGGGTATGGGAATTTTTTTACCACCTGGTGTCAACTTCGTTCGATAATCTTCAAGGTATCGATTTTCATCGCGAGCCCAATATAGAGATTTGATATCGACAGCTCTTAACAATACTTCCTCTCTGGAATCAGAAGCCTCTGATAGAATGTCACCCATTGGCCCAACGAGTTTACTTTTACCGCAACTATTATTTCCAACAGTATTGACCCCCAAAATAAAAATAGTGTTATCAAGAGCACGGGCTGGCAGTTGAATATCCCATCGCCTGGAAGCCGCCACACTCCATACAGAAGGGCAAACAATCAGTTCTGCCCCTTCTAAAGCCATCAGCCTGGATGGTTCTGGGAATTCCATTTCATAACAGATTAAAACACCAATTTTAGCATGTATTGTTTGAAAGATAGGATACTTGATTTCCCCCATCTCAAATATTTCATTTTCTCGACTCCATAAAAGGCTTTTACGAACAATACCGAGCAACTCCCCTTTTTGATCAATAATAGTAGCCGAAATATACAGACATCCTTCACTGTCCTTTTCCGCAAAAGAACTTATAATGACTGAATTTGACCTCAAGGCTTCTTCTCTAAGGGTGTTAATTGTCGGTCCATCTTGTGTTTCGGCTAATTGTTGAAAAGCCTGTTTTGATAAGTAGTATCCGGTTGTCCAGAGTTCAGGAAAAACAATTAAGTCCGCGTCATTGGATACTTGCCGCATAAATTGAATTCCTCTTTTCAAGTTAGTCCGAACGTCTCCTAAAACGGGTGTAATCTGTATGGCAGCGACCTGAAAAATAGAAAAAGTCTCCTTGTGGTTCTGGGTTATTGAGAACAAATCTGATTATTAGAGTTCAATAGATATTCATCATCTGAGCCACTTTCTTTTTACTCCTTTACAAACATTTAATAATTAAGATGCGACCCTGTCTTGAATCAGTCAGACCGGGAAGAAGTTATGAACGCAACATCAAAAAGCGAAATAAAAAAATTCATTCAGCATACAGGCAACCCGCTTAATTCAACGGCATTGGCTTATAAACATTGGCTTATAAACTATTGACAATATTTTTTATTTATATAGACTAATGTATATTAGTATTTCTTTTCAAACAGAGCATTTCCAAGGCAAATAGACAAAATAGATCAACGTCAGTTATGCTGCATATTTTAATCGCAAATGAAGACTTTTCTGGCATCTAAAGATTGTACAGATTGTACTCGACGACGCCATACACGGCGGGGAAAAACTTACAATATGAAAGGAGCGAGCAATGGGAGACAAGGGCGGCAAGAAAGATAAGGACAAGAGCAAGAAACAAAATACTAAGAAACATAACCAAAAGGTCAAAGAAGCGAAGGATAAGCAACCGCAAAAATCCGTTTAAAGGCACCCCATAAACACAAACATGAGAGAGTGGATACATATAAAGACTGAAACCCGGAAATTACTTCCATGGAATTAGTCGAACTTGGTTTTGACCGTTGGTTTAAAGACCAGGCCAGTGAACTATGTGAACCTGAGCAGCGAATTGCCCGGGTAACGGCGGTTGATCGGGGCTGGTATACCATCAGGAATGAGCAGGGAGAAGTACCTGCCAAGGCAACCGGCAAATTCATGCATTCTATAAAATCAACAATTGATATGCCTTGCGTTGGTGATTGGGTCTGTGTGGATTACCACGATACTGATAATTTCGCGAGCATCCATAAGATGCTGCCAAGAAAATCATTTCTGCGTCGGAAATCTGCCGGGAAGAACACCGAGTTTCAGATGATCGCAGCAAATGTTGATTTAGCCTTCATTGTTCAATCCTGTCATTATGATTTTAATGTGAGCAGACTTGAACGCTATCTGGTGATGGCAAATGAAGGTTGTGTTGAACCATTGCTAATTCTGACCAAAACAGATTTGGTCAGTGCAGATGAACTGGAACAATTAATCTCAGAAATTACTGATATTGGGATTAACGCCAAAATTATTGCTATCAGCAATGTAACCGGAGCTGGTTTAGACCAGGTCAAAGAAATTATGAGCTTTGGAAAAACACACTGTATTGTTGGTTCCTCAGGAGTTGGTAAGTCTACGCTAATTAACAAACTCACCGGCCATGACACATTGAAAACAAGAACGGTAAGTAATTCCGGAGAAGGACGACATACTACTGCTCGCCGTCAACTTATTGTTCTTGAGCAGGGCGCAATGTTAATCGATACGCCGGGAATGCGAGAGGTAGGCATTTTGGGTGCTATCGAAGGAATAGATGACAACTTCGATGATATCCAGGAATTATCAGTGAATTGCCGATTCAACAATTGCGGACACACGAATGAACCTGAATGTGCAGTTTTAAAGGCAATTGAAGGCGGCATACTACAGCAGGAACGCTATCAAAATTATTTCACGCTCAAGAAAGAGTCAGAGTTTAACGAGATGTCATATACTGATAAACGGAAAAAAGGAAAAGCATTTGGAAAAGATGTTAACCCTGCAATGAAACATAAGGATAAACCCTGAATAAGAAAAGATCTTCATCAAGCTACTTCCAGCCGAAACTAAAAAGAGCATTTGCTGCATTTCCCGATAGGTCATAAGAGATTTCTCCTTGATTTTTGAAAATTAAGATTTTGTTGGAAAATCCTCTTCAGGAATATATATAGCACTGTCATTCAGCTTATTTGTGTGGAGCGACCAGGAAAAACATAAGATTGAATTTGCCCTGGCCCGTTAAAAAAAATTACATGGGCTAAAAGTCGATTCGGGTTCTTTATTGCCTTCGCTACAAACAGTTATATTTTAAGTTGTTTCAAAAATTCAGAATCTTCCAAAAGAGTCCGAATATTTTGATATACAACGGAACTCAGCAGGATACTGCCACCTGCATTCCTTGTTCCTGAACCATTGTAAGTTTTCTCCCATTTTTTATCTTCACTGGAAACATGTATTAAAAAATATATACGCCCTATTGTAGTTTTATACGACATCCTAAAATCGCTTAGTTTAATATGAATTTTATTCGGGCTATCGGCCGACACAACAGCCCCTCTTTTTGTTAATTCTTTTGAAAGACCATCAATAAAATATCCCGTGAATTCGTTATAATTAACTTGAAAATATGTCCCCATCGTCTCCAAATATGTGTGATTACTTTTATCTATCTGAATGTTTATCAAATTAACGGACAGTTTTTCAGAAAAGTTTCCTATTGCACTTAAATTCTCTTTAATAATACTGTCCTGATTTATAGTTTCCTGTTTATCCAAACCAACAGGATGTATTACAATTGCGCCCCAACAACCGCAGATAACCAGCAAAATACTTAAAAAGAGCAATTTAATTCTATAATTCATAATTTTCTCCCTGGTATAATCAACTATTTTATCTAAAATATTCATTTTGTTAGATGTTATCAAACGGTATTTATTTCATTTCCTCTTACAGGCCAGAGATAAAATTCCGATAAGGGTTTATATCCCACTCCTATTATACCGTCTATCATATATAAAACCCACGCGTAATCAACATTATACATACTTGTTGTTGAAGACCAGTAGAAGTCCTGAACATCATTAAACATATGCTCATCCGGTAATGCCGGCGAATGCCGGCTTAAATCTATTAAGCTTTCTAATTCAAGAATATTTGGAACCCGCCAATCATTGTAGCCGTATTTGCTTTCCCTGTTTATTTGTAATATCAGGTTAAAAGTCGACTTCCAA
Organism: Pseudomonadota bacterium; assembly: GCA_018817425.1. Classification (NCBI taxonomy): domain Bacteria; kingdom Pseudomonadati; phylum Pseudomonadota; species Pseudomonadota bacterium. The sequence goes on along the minus strand of JAHITX010000053.1, from coordinate 8,294 downwards.
TCTACTGCGTTCCTATTTAAATTTGCATCCTTCATCCATGTTAGGTTAGTAGCATTGTCATATATAGAATTAGCATTTTCTGTAAACCGTTGTTTGGGAAATCGCAAGCTGGACCGGCATTCGCCATCTTGTCCCATATTATCACAATCTATAATAACTCCACTTTCGTCAAAACAATTTTTTTGTCCGGTTTGAAACACTTTGCTTTTGCTATGATTGTCTGCAATGCGAACCGGCCAGACCATATACGAACCGTATTTCATTCCTTTAAATACTCTTGCTCCGCCTAAATGAATATACCATGCCTGGTTTGGCAACCTGACGCAAGTTGAAGATGTCCAGTAGTATCCGGGAAATACATTAGTAAAGGGGTGACCCGCGGGAATGCTTGGATTAATCATTTCATGGCTTATGAGGCTGAACAATTCTTTACGATTCGGAAGCTTCCAGTCGTTATAACCATAAAGTCCTGAAAGATTGGTTTCTTTAATAGTATTTAATGCTTCTTCCCACCTCATAGGAAAATCAAACAAAGAAGCATTTTTTGCCCACATTAAACCTGTATGAGTATCAATTACAGTTTCATTTTCTGCTAAAAAACGGCTCATAATTGCTTTTGTACCAAGATACGCCATATATGCAAAGAAAATTATTTCTTTAATTTTTCTTAATTTTATATTTGATGCAATTCGATACAAGTTGTGGCAGGCACTATTGTCTTGACATACTATCATTTTCTTTTATACTTTATACTTATAAAAGCAATATCTTATCTATTACAGGACATCCCCAATCGACAATGCAGACGCTTTGAAGAGAGGAACATCATGTCAATTGTTACAATATCCAGAGGATCTTACAGCAGGGGAAAGGAAATTGCTGAAAAGCTGGCCGGAGCATTAGGCTATGAATGTATTTCCCGTGAAATTATCCTCGAAGCTTCCGAGCAGTTCAATATCCCGGAAATAAAGCTTGTACGGGCAATCCATGACGCACCATCTGTTCTTGACCGCTTTTCCTATGGCAAGGAAAGATATATTGCATTCTTCCGTGCGGCTTTTTTAAAACGCCTGCAAAAGGATAATCTTGTTTATCACGGCCTGGCCGGCCAAGTCTTTGTGCAGAAAATCCCGCATATATTGAAAGTTCGTATTATCGCCAATCTGGAAGACCGGGTAAACGAAGAAATGAAACGCGAAAATATTTCGGCTGAGCAGGCCCGTCAAATACTGGTCAAAGATGATGCCGAGCGCAGAAAGTGGAGCATGGCGCTTTACAATTTAGACACATGGGACCAGCGGTTTTACGACATTACCCTGCATTTGGAGACCATGGGCGTGGAAGACGCAGTTTCAACCATCCTTCATATACTTGAGCGCTCATGTTTCCGGACAACTCCTGAAAGCCGGGAGCTGCTTGACAATATGTCACTAAGTGCCCAGGCAGAGGCTGCCCTGGTAAATGAATTCCCGAAAGCAACTGTTGATGCCGGAAAGGGGGTTGTTTATATCAGTATCCGTGGATCTCTCGTTGATGAAAAAAGGATCAGTACAAAAGTAAACCGCCTGGTCAAAGATATTGCGGGTACTAAAAAAGTACACATCAACATTGTCCCGCATCATATAGAAGATTGATATATGAAATTTGAAAGATTTCAAAACACGCCGAATTCGGCAATAACTTATCTGCGGAAAATCTTCCCGTTTATGCGCTGGTGGAATTTCATCGGATGGGATACGGTTCGGGCAGATCTTATAGCGGGATTAACAGGTGCAATTATAGTTTTGCCCCAAGGAGTTGCGTTTGCAATGATTGCCGGGCTGCCCCCGGAATACGGCTTATATACTGCTATGGTGGTTCCCCTGGTCGCCGCATTGTTCGGTTCATCCCTGCACCTGATATCCGGGCCCACTACCGCCATTTCCATTGTTATTCTTTCTTCCCTTAGTTCCATCGCCGCCCCCGGCTCAGCGGAATATATCCGGCTGGCCATCACTCTCACCTTTCTGGCCGGTGTTTTTCAGTTAGCATTCGGCCTGGCACGAATGGGAATTTTGGTGAATTTTGTCTCCCATACCGTGATTGTAGGATTTACGGCCGGGGCTGCTATACTGATTGCCACCAGCCAGATAAAGCATGTGTTCGGTCTCCATATTCCGGGATCAGAATCCTTTTTTGCCGAATTAATGAATATTATTAGGGAAATCAGAGGTATAAACCCCTATGCCATGATTGTTTCCGCCGGAACTCTGACTTGCGCCGTGCTGTTTAAAATATACCGGCCCCGCTGGCCGCGGCTGCTGATTGCCATGGTCATAGGCAGTCTGATTGCTGTGTTTATTGGTGCAGAATCCCACAATATCCGGTTGATGGAAAGTCTGCCAGGCCATCTGCCGCCATTTTCAATGCCGGATTTTTCCTTAGATGCCATAAGATTACTATCGCCCAAAGCGTTTCCGGTAGCACTTATAGGTCTTATCGAAGCCCTTTCAATCGCACGTTCAATTGCGGCAAAATCCCGCCAGCTTATCGACAGCAATCAGGAGTTTATCGGCCAGGGGCTGTCCAATATTTTCGGTAGTTTTTTTTCCTGTTACGCGGGTTCCGGTTCATTTACCCGGTCCGGAATTAATTATCATGCCGGTGCGATGACACCACTGTCCGCGGTTTTTTCCGCCGTGTTCCTGGCACTGATCCTGCTTCTTATAGCACCGTTAACCGAATACCTGCCAATCTCTGCAATGGGCGGAGTGATTCTGTTGGTAGCATTTAACCTAATTGATTTTCATAATATCCGAAGTATTATCAGAACCAGCAAACATGAAACAGCAATCCTTCTTACCACATTTTCCGCCACCCTGATTTTTGATCTGGAATTTGCCATATACGGCGGCGTACTGATGTCCCTGTTTCTGTATCTTAGCCGTACCGCCCATCCTGAGGTCGTTAGCCTTATCCCCAATCCGGATTCCCGCGGGCAATATCTTGCCCAGGGCGATTCTCAGTGTCCGGCGTTTAAAATCATCCGCGTTGACGGACCCCTATTTTTTGGCGCGGTGAACCATGTCGTGGAATTTTTTCAGGCCATTGACAAACAACTCCCCCGTAAAAGCCATCTGCTGATTGTGGCCTGCGGAATCAATTTTATTGATATCACCGGTGCCGAAATGCTGGTCAATGAAGCCAGTCGCAGAAGAGGTCTTCGCGGCGATTTATACCTTTGTGGCCTCAAACAAAATGCCAGGGATTTTCTTAAGCGGGGAGGATACCTCGACAGTATTGGGGCTGATCATATTTTTGAATCGGAAACAGAAGCCATCAAAACAATCATGTCAAACATTGATAACCCCGAATGCCGAAAATGCAAATCGCCCCTTTTTAAAGAATGTGAACACAGGAAGCAATTTGGATAATCAGAAAGTATTTTAGACTCACTTTACTTTTAAAGTTGTTGCCAATAAACGACTCAAAAAGTTTTGTAAACAAAATATAGCGCTAAAGTTTTTATCAACAATCAAACTGCGGGCACACCCGCAAAGGTCGGATAATGGGAATTAATCTTTTTAGTTCGTTTAAAAACTGGCATAACCGGTTCTTAAGGAAACTGGCCGTTCATAGTGAGCACAAAAAGCAAGAAAAGGCCTTGATTAATGAAATTAACAGGATTCTTTCAGAAACCAAAACCAAAATCCCACTGGTTCCAAAGTATCTCAGTAAGCTAAAAAAGCCTGTTCTTCTCGCTCTGGAAACAATAACTGCAATGACTGCACAAATTCCAGGCCCAATAATCCTTGATCCGGAACTCTGGGAAAATTCTCCGGTAACAAACGCCATCTTCACAAGCCATGATGAATTTTTACGGTGGTTTGACAATTGCCACAGTATGCAAAATGCCTATAAACAATATAACTCGGATAAACTTTTCGGCCTGTTAATTTTAGAATATAAGGAAAAGACTCATTTTGGAGTAGAGAGTATCGGCGAAATTGTTCAAAAGGATGTTTTGCAAAAATCAGTATCTTTTGAAGAGCCCAGGATTGTAGTACTTCAGCCGGATCTGAAAACCGCGCAGAAAGAGTTGCAACACCGAATACTTGTCATGTTGTTTCTTCATGAGTTGGAGGAGATTGCAGATCTGAAATCATTGGAAAAAGAGCTTGAAATACAGCAGGCCATTCTTAAGATAAAGCTATCGGGAGAAAAAAAGTATAACCCGGAGAAACCGGACAACAATAAAACTGCCAGTGAAGCAAAGCAGATTATCAATGACATTAACCGGGAAATAGAAGTGATTGGAAGAAACCCTGACACGCCTGAAAGTCATCTCAAACATGTAACCGAAGTACTGATGAATATAGACCGGCATTTAAAAATGACACCGTTTACAATTCGGCTGAACAATCTTGGTATAAGGGTTAAGGCATCCTCTTTAGAACCATTTGATGAAATTTCTTTTGCAGAATGTACCTACACTGGATCTCCTAAGAAGGCTGTTATTTGGGTGCAAACAGACAGGTCATCTTTAAACAGGTTATAATTTTTTTTAATTTATCACGTTGCAGCAACTGATGAGATAGGTATTGTTAAGGGTCTGGGCATACACCAACTTGGGCAGTTATCTTTTCGCAGCATAACGGCTTTTAACAATTCTATATATAGCCTTATGTCGGCAGGATGATATTTGATAGCCTTTTTATATATTGATATGGAGGCAATTCGCATGTTTTCTTTTAAATAATATTTAGCAACTTTTCTACATGCGTGGCTAAGTTTTTTATATGCCGTTTTTTTTGGTACAATAATTTTACCTCCAAGGTTATAGTAGAATCTTTCCAGAACTAAAATCCTTGTTGGCCTGATACCTACTTTGCCGGAAAGGTTTTCAAAATGTTCACGCCTTATACCGCTGGTGTCAGGAACAAATATAAACTTTGTTTTTAATGAAAGTCTCAAAAAAAAATCCGCATCTTCATATGACTGCTTCAGTTGCTCGTCATATCTGCAATCAAAAAGAGCGGATTTTCTCATTACCGAAGAAGACGTATAAACAAACCCTTTTTTAAAACAATCAATTGTAAGATTTCCTGACTTTTGATGACCACCGGAGAAACGCTTTGTTTTTCCGTCTTTAAGGATTACATCAAGTCCGCCGTAAGCAAGACCGAATTCAGGATTTGCCTCTAAAGCAGCAACCATCTTTTCTATAAAATTTTTCGGGTAAAGATCATCGTGGTCAAGAAAAGCAATAAATTCACCACTTGCCCGTTCCAGACCATAGTTTCTGGCTGCCGAGGTACCTCCATTTTCCTTGTAAAAGTATTTTATCCTTGAATCACCACTTTGTTTAACGGTATTTTTTGTTTCATCAATTGAACCATCATCTACGATGATTATTTCCAGGTCTTTCTCCGTTTGATTTATGACGCTTTGAATAGTATCATATAGCATGTCGCATAAATTATATGTGGGGATTATCACAGATACTTTAGCCATTAACTTTATCTCTTATTTGTAAAAAAGCATTATAAGATGTGGATAATATTACAATATTTATCCTTTTATATATTCAGCTTCGATAATAAATTGATACACCAGTCCTTTAGGTCTGAGTTTCAATAAAAGTTTTATTAATAAAGGCAAAGAATCCCACCCTTTTTTAAATTCACTTTTCTTTAATTTGACTTTTTTAAAGTTGATGCTTTTTAAGTACAAACCTGATTGTGTTATAAGCTCTTTGGCTGATTCATATGAAAAGAAACGAACATGTGTAGAATCTAGCAATCCTAATTCACGATAATTGAATCGGTCTAACCATAAATCAGCTAAAACCCCGTTATAGCCCAAGTTGGGTAAGGATATAATGACATTTCCATGTGGATTAAGAAAACAGGCAGATCTTTTTAATACCTGCAAAGGATCTTTCAGGTGCTCAAGCACATCGGCAAAAAGAATATAATCAAATGTATGACCCTTAAATTTTTCTTCCCACCCATAATCTTCAATATCACCAATGAATGTGTTAACCGAATATTTAGAAGCAAATTCTCCTGCCTCGTTATCAAATTCTATAATTGAAACTTCACAGTTCAATTCCTCCTGCATAAACCGTGTCATGTACCCTGTTGAAGCTCCGAATTCCAAAACTGACGAACCTGGCGATATCTTGTTTAAAATCTGAGAGATAGTAGTCCCGTTTTTTTTGAGAATTTTCTGCTTTGCTTTCTCATAATTGCGATTGTATTTGAAATTTATATTTTGTTCTGACATAATCCCGATTTAATTTTACAGTAAAATTTTATAGAATCTATATTAAAACAGCTAAATGAGTCAAACAAAATAGTTGAACATTAAACACCTCGTTTAATAAATCTTTCCAAGAAACTGCCAAACCAAAGCATTAAGTGAGAGATTTGCTATTTTATAAGGGAGTTTATGGAAGAATCAAAAAAAGAAAAATCAGGAATCGAAAAAGCCGGAGAAGATCTGTTTAATTTTGCTCTCGATCGTGAGGACTTAAAATCGATTATGTCACTATTGCCTGAAGAGGCTGACATCAAACGGGAAACGATCGAATACGAACTCCAGATATTGAAATTTATAAGCAGCGGATGGAGTATCACTTTTTTTCTTGAAAACTCCACATACAAAAATCAACTTGCAGAATTGTACTGGAAAGCGGTTTATCAGTATTCGCAAAGTATATCTGAAGCAACTGATCTTATGATTGGTCATAAAATTGATTATTTCCAAATATTAAAAGACCGTCTTGAAATGTATATAGAAGCTATGAGACAACAGCCGGGCGCTCCTGAACCAGCTGTTATTATTGGGCCGGAATTCGCCCGGACCTGTGGAAACGTTGATGACATATTCGCAGTAATGGCGGGTTCACGGATGTTTAAGTTAACAGTAGCCAGCATCAAGGAATATTTTGAGAAGATACAGATGCTGTAGAGCCACTTTCAAACGTCATTCCTGCGAAGAAGGGTAGGGCGCGAAAGTGACACATAGTGAAGCGTAAGCGCTAACCTTTAGCGCTATCCGGTAATTTTATCAGGTTCTGGATACCGGATCAAGTCCGGTATGACGGCTTAGAGTGTTTGTACAAAACCATCAATTCCAAATGCGGTTACCCTATTACACTGATAATCTTATATTGCATCCTTTTTAACAAGTGTGGTATTTGTTTAAGAAAGCATAGCAATTTATTTAAAGTAAAAAGGTGTAAAAATGAAATGGGACTCAGTAGAAGATATTATAAAGCACTTTAATCTTAAAGTTGATGAAACAGATGTTTCCAATGTCCGTTCTGCTCTTATTCAACTCTTAGCTAAATCACATCCCGAAATAAGTGGGGGCGATTTTGAAACGGAAGAACAAAAAGAAAAATACATTGATATCCAGCGTGCAATCAAAGATTTAAATATACTTGGCTCCGAGCAAAATGCTTTAGTTTCAGTAAACCAAATGACTGATATTATAAAAGCTGTTTTTCATGCTATAGCCCCGGGAAAAGAAAATCAGCAACCCAATATTGAACTTTACGTTAAGAATGAATTACATAAAAAAATCATTAGCTTCTATAAACCGCTTAAAATCAGTTCCGGGACAATTACCGGAGTTTGTACAGCATTGATTATCTTTTCTAAAACATTAAGTGAAAATACTATTTTAGCACCTTTCTTTGAATTTATATATTCTCATTCAATCTTATTATATGTTCTCTTTATTTCAGCAACATGGTTTGTCTTTATGTGGTTTAAGGAACAAAAAGATGAACAAAGAAAAGAGTGGCTTTTTTCAGAAGATGGTAAACTTATAATATTGGCTGAAGTAGTAGGATCTTTTGGAAAGAAGGTTGAAGACAAAGTTATCTTTAGTTTTAGAAGTTTTGTCAGGACTATCCAGGGTAAAAGGAAAAAAAGGACTAAAAGCATTATTAAGATTTATTTATCAAACATTTACCAGGTATTATATGGTGCTTCGATAATTAGTACTAACATTGCCGAACAAATAGCGCATCATCATTTATCCAACTTTGAAAAGCAAAATATTATTAAAAAACATAACACAAAATCAATCGAATATTTTTATGAAATAGACAGCAATTTAATCCATCAATTGCCTGATAGATCTTATTATAAATATTTCTATTGAGCCACTTTCAAAACGTTTCAGTTTGGTCAAGCTCAAGGCGGGCGAAAATTTCAACCACAGGAATACATTGAGTATTTCGAGGATTGAAATTTGAGCCCAACGCAGAGATCGGCCAAAATGGGGCGTTTTGAAACTGG
>JAHITX010000052.1 GCA_018817425.1 Pseudomonadota bacterium | reverse complement strand
GGGCAGGCTATGCGGGATATTGAGGATTCAATGTAAATGAATCATCCTTCTATATGAACCGTAAAATTGAATGATATACATAATGATTGAAAAATATTACCATAAAAAATCTGTTAATAAGCTATATAATTATTGAATATAATAAAATAAATTACAAGTTTTGTGTAGCTAACTTTTGGTTTTATAATAATTTATTCTTAACCTTTCCAGAGTTTCTTACAATGGTAAAGCTATCCAAAACTTTATAATCTTTATTGTTCGGCAGTCATAAAAAGACTGTTGGGCGTAACAACAAAAAGGAGGAAATCCAAAATGAAAAAAAACTTTCTACTCCTATCCGGGGCAATTTTGATTTTTATTGGTAGTTTAAACAATGCACAAGCTGCCTTGCTGTGGGATCTAAATGCGGGTGAAGTAAGAACTTATACAGGTTCTGACTCTATCGGAAATACTTGGAACCAAACCTTAACTGTGCTTGGAACAATAACTATTGGGGCACATGATTATTTTCAAATAGACCAATATAATTATCATGATGAAGGTGACCACACTGAATGGCTAATCCGATCAACTGAAAATCAAGTTTTGGTTCCTGATGGAGCAGGAGGGGAGCAAATATTGTTTCAATTAGCTCCTGTTGGTACAACGTGGTCTTTTTTTGATGAGCTACATGAAATAATAGGAACTGAATTTGTAACTATTCCATATGGTGGTGGAACAACAGTAGAAGCTTATGTATACAGACTTAGCGAAATTAGTGGCTCTCCATACTGGTATGAATATGTCATTCCTGGCCTTGGCCAAGTACAAGAGGTTGATTGGTATGTTGATAGTAACGCACCATACATAGAGCAATTAGATGATATTTCACATGCTCCAGTACCTATTCCTGGTGCTGCCTGGTTGCTTGGGTCGGGTCTTGCTGGACTTATAGGGCTACAAAGAAAGAAAAAATAACAATCCAAAGGCAGGGTCTTTTTGTCTCTGCATTTCCATTTTTTTTGGCAGTCACTGCCGAACAAACGGGTCGAGCAGATCGGAACTCGTAAAGTTTTTCAATACTATTTGGGTGGCCGGTCTGCTCACCCTTACGTTAACTGCAATATAATATACAATTATGAAAATTTATCAGCTTAGGGTTTCGATCGTTGGAATCGGACGAGTATACAGAATAATTGAAATATCAGACGAGTGCACTTTTGAATCACTGCAAACGACAATATACAACTCATTTGATATGGATGAAGACCACCTTTATTCTTTTTACATAACCAAAAAAGAAACAAAGAGTTATCGAACGATATGGGATTCACCCGAAGTAACACACCCACTGAATGCACAAGATGGGATGGGGTTTGCTCCAAGAAAATAATCCGCGGATAAAACCAAAATTGAATATGCTGGGCTTAAAGAAAAAGACGTATTCCACTATATCTTCGATTTTGGATCGAATTTATTACATAGAATCAGAGTTGTATCGGCAAAAGATGTTTCTTCGAAGAAGTGCCATATAAAAGTTATAAAATCAGCAGGTGATCTTCAGAGATATCCATATGATATTGATGAAAAGCAATAACAGCAGTTAACAAGACATTCAAGACGGACCGGGAAAGGTCGCGGCTTTTTTAAATAATAAATTAATCAATTTAATCAGGGGAAAAAGCATCGCTATTGAACAGTTAATTATCTACGAATTTAAAATGGATATCGATAGTCTAATAGTATCCCATTATTGAAAGAAAATATTTAATATATTGTTATGCGTTATCAGGGTAAAATTACAGTTTGGAAAGATGATAAAGGATTTGGCTTTGTCACCATGAACGCCACAGGAGAAAAAGCATTTGTACATATCAAAGCTTTTTCCAGGCGTTCGAGAAGACCAGTAGAAGGGGATCGAATCACATACGAACAAATAATGGACGAAAAGCATCGTTTGCGTGCTGAAAATATTAGATTCGTAGGTGATCAAGCATCTACAAATTCTTCTAAATCGATATCGATTGGAAGTGTCTTTGCCGCTTTATTTTGTTTATTTTTATTGTTGGCTTCATTAATAGGCTGGCTTTCATTTGTTGTAATTGGCTACTACATTGTGGCAAGTACAATCGCTTTCTTTGCATATGCGGTAGATAAATCAGCAGCACAGAATAATCGCTGGAGAACAAAAGAAAGTACATTGCATTTTTTGAGTATGCTTGGCGGCTGGCCTGGTGCTTTTTTAGCGCAGACAAAGCTACGCCATAAATCGAAAAAGGAAAAATTTCGAACCGAATTTTGGATAACCGTTGTTCTGAATTGCTGTTTACTTGGCTGGTTTTTAACAAAGAGCGGTTCTGATTTTATTAAGTCAATAATTGGTTCTTAACTAATATCAGGCTGACAAGACGACAAAGCCGACTCCGAGTATGTCCGGTTTCTCCCGCTATGCAACGTCGCTGCTGAACTAATCTCTATTTCAATCAGTAATCCTCAATTCTGGCAACAACTCACCATTGAATAGTTGTAGGTGGAGTCAGCGATTAAAGATAGTAGTAGATATTATACTTTTTTGCTTTATGGGGTAGTATTGGGGTAGTATTCAACTTATAAACTTATTGATCATAAACCTGCGGTTGAAGATTTATTTCTTTACCGCTATTTTTTTTTGGGAGGGTGGTTGGGAGAATGATAAACAAGTTTGTGCTCATGGTCAATACGTCTTACCAGCAACCTGCCAGCTCGTGTTTTAAGGGTTCCGGCTTGCCGCTTCCATGGAACGAATAACGCTGGATTTCTTTGATAAGCTTAACAATTTTGAGGGCTTTTTTGCGGTCTTTTTTCAATCCACCATGACAGGTCTTCAAATCCGGCAAGATCAAACTACAAGCTTTTTACAGGCTTCGTCAAAAGGAATTCCTTTCTTGCGGGTTTTTGCTTCTATCAGTCGTTTTTTCATTGTCTCGCTTTTTAGAAGATAAGCGGTTTCTTTCTCTGACTGTAGCTCCTGCCAGAGATCAATGGGCACAATAACGCCCGTTACATTATTATTCTCATCAGAAATATATTGTATTTACTCCATGATATTTTCCTGCACAAACTATTGCACTGCATAGATCTTTCTTGCTTTGGCATCTCTTAACAAACTGTCTAAAACATGAACAATGGTTTTCTTTTCTTCCTGTTCGAGTTTTTCTATTTCAAGCAGTCTGTCAAATATAGCTCTGCCCTTAATTTCCGTAACGTTCCCGGTATCATCCGTAAGATAGTCCATGGTTACATTTAAAGCATCTGCAATTTTTCTTTGCCACTTCAACAGATTGTTAATTCAGTAGATTATTAATATGAACTCCAACTGGTTACTTTTCCGTTTTCAACGTATACAAATAGGTAAGGCGGGTGTCCCCAACTATATTGTTTTGTGGCTCCGTATTTATTTCTATAGGTATGTACTGAATAGTGCTTACCCAATGTAAGGATCATGGCACGTTCAGACATTCCGATAATTAGTGCAGTTTTAACGATACAAAAACCTTCGTCCATAGTGATCAGCTTTCTATCTACGGCTTCGGTAAGTTTCGGGCCACCTTTTCTATTTGATGGGGAATCTCTGATTATATTTAATAATTCAGTATCGGATAACATTTCAGGGTTCAAGGGTTCAGCCGGGAAATATAAAGAGGCGCATCCGGAAAGAAAGAGGAATAAAATTAAAATGGGTATGGATTTTTTTATTTAGCTGGCTCCGCTGTTTTGGCCTGCTTTTGTCCTGTTTTTTTGCCTGGAAAACGCAAAGAAACAGAAACGATTTTAACCGTAACTGGCTTAATTTATTAGTGGTGGGCGGTACTGGGTTTGAACCAGCGACTTCTACCGTGTGAAGGTAGCACTCTCCCGCTGAGTTAACCGCCCATAGAGGTTTATTTATTTATAAGAATAACGATTTATCAGGTTTTAAGTCAATATATTTTTATCATCTTCATTAATTAGCGTATCTTTTGGGATATCTTCATTGTCTTCATCAGGAATAAGCGGCATCTGATCAGGATCCTTTCTTACAGGAAGCAAAGGATTTACAAGACCTTTTATTTCTTCCGGTGTGGGCAACTCTCTAAGATTCTTTAATCCGAATATCTCAAGAAACCGCTTTGTTGTTGAATATATAAGAGGTCGCCCAGGTATATCTTTTCTTCCCAAAACACGTATAAGTTTGAGTTCAAGCAGCGTACGAAGTATTCCACCGCTGTCAACACCTCTTATATATTCTACTTCACTTCTGATTATCGGCTGCTTATATGCAATAATAGTTAAAGTTTCAAGAGCTGCTTTGCTCATCCGCAAAGGATTTGGCTGCACAAACTTCTTTACCCATTCGGCATATTCAGGTTTTGTACGAATCTGGTATCCTCCGGCAACTTCCATAAGGAAAATGGCACCATCTCTTTCTTCATACTCAGAAATCAGCCGGGATAGCATGTCTTTAATGGTCTTTAAATCAGCCGGGATAACGCTTTTTATCCGCTCTATCGAAATTGGAGCATCCGCCACAAAAAGCAAAGCTTCTAAAATATTTTTTAATTCCTGTTCAGTTGGAATAGTCATGGCGTCTATGTATCACAACTTAATAAATTTGTAAAAAATTATAAATAAAACAGCCTTATTATACCCGATTGAACATGCTGCACAATACTGACAATAGCCATCTTCACCATTTCCAGTATAGCAAGAAAAGTAATTACAATATCGCTCTTTGTAAAATCATCATCAAAAAGCTGATCAAAAGTAATATTGCCCTCTTTTTCCAGCATGTCTGTCAGTTCGTTGATTCGGTCTTTCACCGATACTTTGTCAGGAGTAATATCAAATTCTTTGAATGCCGGAATTTTATCAAGCAGTCTCTGGAAAGCGTCCATCAGTTCAAAAAGTCCGACATTTATTATTCTATCTTCATTGTCTATGGCAAGAACTTTTCTGTCTTGGCTTCTGGAAAAAGTATTTTCACCAAGAATGTTTCTTTCCAGCAGGTGCTCTGCTGCAGACTTCATCTGGAGATATTCAAGAAGAGGTCTGGTAATCTCAATTCTTGGGTCATCTTCATCTTCATCTTCTTTCGCCGGAAGAAGCATCTTTGATTTTATATGTGTAAGGGTTGCAGCCATAACCAGAAAATCACCGGCTACATTGACATTCATGGATTTCATCCAGTCAATATATTGAAGATACTGTTCAGTAACAATGGAAATGGGAATGTCATAAATATCAACTTCGTTCTTTTTAATAAGATGAATAAGAAGATCCATAGGGCCTTCAAATACATCTTTTAAATGAACTTCGTATATTTCTTCCGGTTCTTCCGCCATAGCATATCTTTTCTTTATCTATATTTTGAGCAGACTTCTTACTTCTTCCATTGTATTAACCGCAACTTTTCTTGCCTTTAAGGTGCCTTCTGCAATTATGTCATCAACCAGTTTAGGATTTGCTTTATAATATTTTCTCTTTTCCCTTATAGGTTCAAGAGCCACAGACAAATTTTGCGCCATTATCTTTTTACATTCAACGCATCCGATTTCAGCACTACGGCATTTTGTATTTATATCTTTAACAGTACTACCGTCTGTATATATTTTATGAAATTCATAAACATTGCATACTTCAGGATCTCCCGGATCTTTTTTTCTTGCTCTTTGCGGGTCCGTTATCATTGTTGATACTTTTGATGATATAACTTCAGGTGCGTCTGAAAGAAAAATTGCGTTGTTGTAGCTTTTGCTCATTTTCCGCCGGTCAGAACCTAAGATCTTGGGGGTTTTAGTCAGTATTGCTTCCGGTTCCGGGAATACTTCTCCATAAAGATAATTAAATCTTCTTGCTATTTCTCTTGTGATTTCCACATGCGGAACCTGATCAATGCCCACAGGAACCCCAAAGGGTTTATACATTATAATATCAGCCGCCTGAAGCACCGGATAGCCGAGAAACCCGAAAGTGGAAAGGTCTTTATTGCTAAGCTGTACTATCTGGTCTTTGTAAGTCGGATTTCTTTCAAGCCATGGCACGGGTGTTATCATTGAAAGAAGCAGAAAAAGCTCGGCATGCTCTTTTATGTGAGACTGAACAAACAATGTGCTTTTCTCCGGAGACAAACCCACACTTAGCCAGTCTATCATCATTTCTTTTATATATTCAGATATCATGGTTGTATTTTCATAATCACTTGTCAATGCATGCCAGTCTGCAATAAAATAAAAGCACTCATATTCTTCCTGCATTTCTATCCAGTTCAAAAGCGCTCCGTGCAGATTTCCAAGGTGAAGCGGGCCGGTTGGTCGCATTCCGCTTAATATTCTTTTTTTCCCGGTCATTTAAGCTCCTTAATAAACTACGTATTGAGAATCAATAGAATCATAACTATTTATTCTTTTTATCATTCTTCCTATCATTTGGGATAAAGGGTCCAAGGGGTCCAGGATTCAAGGCTTCAAGTGTTTGCTTTCCAGGGATTTGATCATCGCTTTCAGCATTCTCTCAATATCTCCGATCGCTTCGCATATTTCCTTAAACCTTTCTGTTTCCATATAACCCAAGTCACCAGATATCATCATTTGTGTTTCCAGTTCACAAACAGAACCATAAGCAATATAGAGAAACCTGACATACTCTAAAGTTGTTTTTCTTCCATACCCCTCGGCGATATTCGATGGTATGGAAACAGCAGATCTTCTGATTTGTGAGGTCAAACCATATGTTTCATCTTTTGGAAAATGTTTCGTTACTTTATATATATGTAAACAAAGCTTATACGATTTTTGCCAAACGCTTAACTCTTTATAATTTTTAAGCATTTCACTAGAATCCTTGGCCCCTTGACCCCTTGAATCCTTCATTTGGATCAACTATTTTGGAGATGATCCATTTTTCTTAGTTTCTTAACAAAAAGCTGATGATAGGCATTGCAACATAATCTAAGATTTTATCAAATATGCCTGTAAAAAGGAAAAATATTAATATCATCATTCCAAAACGCTCAATTTTCGCAAATTGCAGTCTCATATGATGGGGCAAAAGTACAGCAAGAATCCTGCTGCCATCAAGAGGCGGAATAGGCATAAGATTAAAAACTGCAAGAATAGGATTGATAAAAACACTATAAAAAAGCATAGAAACAATAGCCTCGAGAACAGGTGCTTTATCCAGATCATAAAAATTGCCGTCATAGCTCAATATAATATGAAATAGTATAGCTGAGATAACTGCCAAGGCAATATTAGCTAATGCTCCTGCCGAAGCAACAACTATCACATCTTTTTTTTGATCTTTCAAATTGGCAAAATTTACAGGAACCGGTTTTGCGTAACCAAAAATTACAGGAGAACCCATAAGCCTAAGCATAACCGGAAGTAAAAATGAACCGACAAAATCAAGGTGTTTGATCGGGTTTAAAGTTAATCTGCCGGCAAGCTTTGCAGTATGATCTCCCAATCTGTAAGCGGCATACCCATGAGCAACTTCATGTACCGTTACGGAAAAAATAAGCGGAATCAGCATTAAAACTGTTTTGTATATATCAAAGTTATCAAACATAATTTTTTATAAATTCCAGTTCATCATTTTTTGTTTTAAGCGCACCGTTTAATCTGGCGCAAAGGGCTGCCTCTAATATTTCCTTATAAAGCGGCCCCGGTTCAATCCCCAGCCTTTTCAGATCTTTTCCGGATACTGATAATTTTTTCTTTCTAAGATTTGTTATAAATAATGATATAGCCTTTTTTACTTTTTCTTTTTTTGTAATCGCCATCATATATAGTATGATTTCTATTTTAAATCCTATAAGCAAATTATAAAGCTCATCATTTTTTATATTAAGGTTACCCTCAAGTTTGTAAAGACCACGCTCCGCATTAAGACGATCTTCGCAGAAAATGTTTCTTTGTTTAGGAGCAATTTCAAAACGGGCGCATACATTTTCTGTTATTTCCTTTTTGCAATTCTTAAAAAGCGGCAGAAAATAAACGGCCCACTTCATATATGATTCTTCCAGAAAAAGCAAATTGTACCATGAGATAACCTGCTTTACGGAATTAAGATATGAAATTGCCTCATTGTTTAATACTATTGATGGATCAATTACTTTTAGAAGGCCATAATCGTTTAATCTTATTATTGGTGATATAGGGTTTTCCTCTTCAAGAATCAGGCGAAACTCAGAAAAAACTCTTCTGCCGCTTAAGCGCTTGGAAAAATCCATTCTAACGGCATTTTCTATCAATCCCGATGTAAGCTTTCCTATCGTAAATCCGAATCTTTGTTCAAATCTTATGGCCCTAAATATTCGGGTGGGATCTTCCACAAAACTTAAATTATGTAAAACTTTAATCGTTTTTTCTTTAATATCTTTTTGTGCTGCAAAAAAATCTATCAGTGTTCCGAATCTTTCAGGATTCAACTGGATTGACATGGTATTTATCGTAAAATCTCTTCTGGAAAGATCAAGTTTTATTGAACTCATCTCAACAGTAGGAAGAGCAGCCGGAAACTTGTAATATTCCAATCTGGCTGAAGCTATATCTATCTTAAATCCATCCTGGAAAATTACTACAGCAGTTCCGAATTTTCCATAAATATGTGTTCGGGCACCTACTATGGAAGCATATTTTTTCGCAAATGCAATTCCGTCCCCTTCTACTACAATATCTATATCTTCGTTTTTTCTGTAAAGTAAAAGATCGCGGACAAACCCACCAATCACATAAGCACTTAATCCTAAGTCAGCAGCAACTTTTCCTATAGTTTTTAATTTCTCTATAAGTTGTTTAGAAAGACGCTCTTCAATAAATTTTACTATATTTCTTGTGCGTGCATGGGCATGTTCGCTTGGTTGATCCGAAAGTTCGGAATTTTTGTGCTGAGACTGTCTTACAAGTATGTTTAAAAGATCTGTTCTTGTAACAACTCCTATTATGACATCTTCATCAATAACGGGAAGAATACGCTGTTTGTTTTCAATTATTTTATTCTGTATTTCGATAAGCTCCGCTTCCGGCCCCACCGTGGCTACTTCAGTTGTCATATATTCTTTAACCAACACATTATCAAGCTTGTGATAAAGCGCTTTTTCTATAACCTGCCGGGTAATATAACCGTGCAGTTCTTCTTTCCCGTCTTTTTTTTCTGTTACAAGAAGCGCATTGATATTATAGCGTGTGAGAAAACTGCTTGCATCCTTACACGAAACATCACCTCTTACGGAAATAGCAGGGGAAGACATAAGCCGTTTTGCAGTTCTTCTTGTTCTTATATTTTCATCAAGTACTTTAAAAAGTTTTTGTTCTACCTGTGTTAAGGTTTCTCCTTTTATAGTCGCGGATGCAGCATATGTATGGCCTCCCCCACCCATGTTAGACATAATAAGGCCAACATCAACTTCAGGGATTCTGCTTCTTGCAACAAGATATACTTTATTATCCATCAGAGCTATTGCAAATATGGCATCTATTTCTTCCGCTCTGGCCATTTTATGAACAAGAAACGAAAAATCATTAATATAGGTATCTGACGATATTGTAGTAACAACAACTTCCACACCATTAATGTTATGCCTTGTTGAGGCCTGTATCATATCATTTAAAAGCGATATTTGCTTAGGGCTTATTTCGCGGGAGATAAGGTTTGAAATAATATTTAAGTTAGCTCCCTTGGAAAGCAGAAAAGCTGCGGCTTTAAAATCATCTTCTGTGGTTGATGGAAATATAAAAGAACCGGTATCTTCATATATACCAAGACACATCATAGTGGCTTCTTCAGCAGAAATAGAAATTTTTTTTTCTTCTAGGATTTGAGCAAGAATTGTAACTGTTGCTCCTGTTTGTCTGTAAATTTCAAAGCTGCCTTTTATATCATTTGCTGTAGGCGGATGGTGATCATATATATGGATATCTAAATCATCACGCTCAAGCAAAGATGACAGCTTTCCGATTCTGGCAGGTTGTCTGGTATCTACCAATACTAGTCTGTTAACATTTGTAAAATCTATCTTTTTAATATCCGCCATATTAAAAAGATACACCATTGATTCAACAAAAAAATTTCTTAAATTTTTTTCCTGTAACCCAGGAAAAACTACAAGTGAGCCCGGATAAAGCTTTTGTGCCGCAAGCATGGAAGCAATAGCATCAAAGTCAGCGCTAACATGTGTGGTTATAACCGTAAATTTTTCATCAGCCGGTTTTTCACCTGCTTGCATAATGATTTTCCTTTAAGGGACCAGCAATTTAAACCCAAGGTCCGGATCAAAAATCCGTGATCCTTTAGCATCAATAAGTTCAAATATAATAACTTCCATAATCTGCCATACTTTTACTCCTCTGCGAATACAGCCGGTTACGGTATCGGTATTTCTTCCGCAGGCCATATGCATATGTATCATTGGTTTTCCGTCTTCATCCGGAAACAGGGTTCCAGTGCCAGAAACTTCATGGACATTATCAAGAATATGCTCCATGGGATTTACCGGTTTTGCCCTGCCCTTTTCGGGCCCTACAACAAGTTTACTGCCTTCATCCGCACCACCTATAATGATTATTGCAGCAGCTTTTATGGATTTTTCTACAGCAAATTTTTCAATTTCTTCGTGTACTATATCTCCATCTTCCAAGCGCATTACAAAAACCCGGCCCTGTCTTGCTTCCGAATATTTCATATTTAACTCCTGAATTTATCCATAACCTTTTTAAAGCCCGGCAATGAATTTATAATAGTATCATCAGAAACACAAAATGCGATCCTGAAATATCCCGGTCCCGAAAACCCGCTGCCCGGGACAGCAAGAATCAGTTCATCCTGAAGCGCTCTGATAAATTTCACATCATCTTCTATAGGGCTTTTGGGGAAAAGGTAGAATGCGCCCGATGGTTTTATAAATTCATATCCGCACTCTGACAAACCATTGCATAAAAGCTCTCTCTTTTTGGCGTAAATTGAAACATCAACGCTCTTTCCCTGCATTAAAGCCACAACGCGCTGCATAAGAGCAGGGGCATTAACAAAACCAAGTATTCTGATTGCAAGCGCCATTCCGCCATAAAGCTCATTCTTACATGTAGCGGCAGGATTTATTGCTGCAAAGCCTATACGTTCGCCGGGTATCGAAAAATCCTTTGAATACGAAGTTGCAATTATGCTTTCGTTGTAACATTTAAAAATACTTGGTATTTTAATTCCATCATAACTGATTTTCCGATACGGCTCATCAGATAAAAGATAAATAGTTCTGTCGAATTTCTTGCTTTTTTCTGTTAACAGTTTGCCAAGCTCGATCAGACTTTTTTCGGAATAAACCTGTCCTGTGGGGTTATTCGGAGAATTTATCAAAACAGCTTTTGTTTTATAAGTAATTGCTGATGAAATTGCATTGATATCTATGGTAAAATCGTTTTTCGTAGGAACCGTTGTTAAAGCTCCACCATGGTTTGCGGCATAAAAGCCATATTCCACAAAATAAGGAGCAGGTGTAATAACTTCATCTCCCGGATCAAGGATGGTTCTTAATATTACATTTAATGCACCGGCAGCGCCGCAAGTCATGACAACATTGTTGGCTTCTATCAAAATGCCCTGTTCTTTACAAAGATAATCGGCCACAGCTTTGCAAACATGCGGGTAACCTGCATTAGGCATATACCCATGATCCCCATGGCCTAAAGAATTAACCGTATCTACAAGTATTTTTCTGAAATCTTCGGGCGGCTCAATATTCGGATTGCCGAGACTGAAATCAAATACATTTTCTTCTCCATGCTCTGCCTTAAGGCGGGTTCCTTCTTCAAACATCTTTCTGATCCAGGATGATTTTGCAATTATATTTTCAATATTTTTTGCTATAGACATGATAAAAAATTCCTTAAAAGATATACAATCCCGGTTATTTTCAACACAACAAATGTGACGGCTTAATACAGTATTATAAACGTTTATTTATACAATATAACTGTTAATTATTGCAATAACTAAACACAAACCTTTTTAGAATATTAAATTGATTTCTTTATAAAATCAAATAAATACCCAATTACTTAACTTGATAATTCCTTTAGACTTTTGTTTTTATTATTTTACAATCCCCTCATATTAGTATATAAATAGAAAAATATTTAATTTTATAGCTTAAATCTATTTTCTTCATGTTTAATGTTTTTTCGGTCATTATCTGCCGACTTAATGTTCAACCAAGACTGATATTAACACAGGGCAAATTGACCTGATAATAATATTGTTGGTTGCTAAAATCACCCCTTGACATAGTACCAACATGTGGTATCATAACGCCATGAATAAAAAGCAACGGCAAACCCTTGATAGAATATTTGAAAAGCCGGAACGTTCAGATATTTCCTGGGCAAATATTGAGGCGCTTTTTGTTTCTCTTGGTGCTGAAATTTCAGAGGGTAGTGGTTCCCGTGTCAGGGTGGCTTTAAATGATGTAAGGGCCGTTTTTCATCGACCACATCCGGAAAAAGTCACAAACAAGGGTGCCGTTAAATCTGTAAGAAGGTTCCTGCAAGAAGCTGGGGTAAGACCATGATGGAATATAAAGGATATTTTGGTAAGGTCGATTTTGATGATGAGGCCAATGTTTTTCATGGAGAAGTCATCAATTTACGGGATGTGATAACCTTTGAAGGTGAAACCGTTGATGAATTGCGGGCCGCATTTGTTGATTCTGTAGAAGATTACCTTGCGTTTTGTAATGAACGCGGTGAAGAACCGGACAAAACTTATTCCGGTAAATTTTTAGTTCGTGTTGAACCAGAGCTTCATAAAACACTTGTTGTCCAGGCACGTAAAAATGGCAAGAGCCTAAACACATTGGTTAACGATGCACTTCTAAAAGTTGTAAAAAACCGCAACCAACAAGTCATTCAAGATTGACAGACAGGGTCGGGCGCGTTTTTCTGTTTACAAATTTGCGGGGTTCGGTAACTCTTTGGTGTCTGGGAAGGCCTTTACCCTGCCCGCAACTTAATTAGGTGTTATGTTTAAAACAAATCATCCATCAATATTTACCTGGTGAATAATTCTAAAGATTACAAACAGGGGATTACCCAAATTTATATATAGAAAAGGATGGAGTTTAAAATATGAAACGAGACTGGTTAAGTAAGTTGACAGTACCAATTTTCAGACAACTGGGGTAAAGGAGCCTATTATGAAGGATGTCTTAGAAAAAATTCAGGAAATAATTAACAATATCGCCAAAGAAGCTTATCAGGACACAAAGGAAGAACCTCCACCACAGTTTGGCGGTAAGCCCAAATGGCCAATTAAATGTACCGTCGGGCCCGGACTGGAAGGCGCGATCGCCTGTGAAAGCAAAATAGGTTATGTAAACGGTGCCAAGGGCTGGCTCGTATACAGAGGATATAATATTTTCGATCTGTGCGCCAATTCAACGTTTGAAGAAGTCTCCTATCTGCTGCTGCACGGGGATTTACCTAAACAAACAGAACTGGACCAATACAAGAAAAAGTTGTTTGAATATTCCCACCTGAACAAAACCTTAAGGCAACTAATGGGATTCCCAGTGGAAGAAATGAGTGCCATGGGGGCATTGCGGCTTGGAGCTGATCTTATGCGACAGGAGCTTACCAGCTATGACCGGGTTGATGACCGTCCAAAAACAATTGATGCCATTAGCTCAGATGAAGACTCTTTTGCCATGGAAACTCCGCCTAAAGGAGCCAAACATGCAACCTTTGAGTTTAAAATTCATAAATCAAAACAGCGGCGCAAAAGGGTCTTTGCTCGTGAAACAGCCCTGGAGTCCTGTTACCATCTCATTGCCGGCGTCTCAACGATTATAGGAGCTGTTTCCAGGATTCATCACAGTAGTATGCCGTTGGAACCCAGATCGGACTTAAGCTTTGCAGGTAACCTGCTCTATATGATCACCGGAAAAGATCCCTCTCCTGTTGAAGAAAAAATCATGGATATTTCACTGATCCTGCATGCTGATCATGGTATGAACGCAAGTACATTTTCTACAATGGTGGTTGCTTCAACACTGGCGGATATCTATTTTGCAGTTGGATCCGGCATAGCTGCATTGAGTGGCGCTTTACACGGGGGCGCAAACGAAGCGGTTATCAATAGCTTAAAAGAGATAGGTTCCGTTGAAAACGTCAAACCATGGGTTGAAAAAAGACTCTCCAAAAAAAAGAAAATCAGCGGCTTTGGGCACCGCGTGTATAAAGCTTACGACCCGAGAGCCAGAGTATTAGGCCCGCTGGCAGATCTGCTGGTCAAGGAAAAACCGGAATTTACCCACCTATATCAAGTTGCTCAAGAACTCGAAAAAACAGCGATGGCGGCCATGGGAAAAGAAAAGAAGATTTTCCCTAATGTCGACTTTTATTCAGGAATTATTTACACCTTCCTGGGTATCGATGACGAGCTGTTCACCCCGCTCTTTGCAGCCAGCCGCGTAGCCGGATGGACATCGCGAGTGTTTGAATATGTTGAGAACAATAGAATTTTCAGACCTCGAGCTGTTTATGTTGGCGACTTTGATCAGACGTATAAATCGATTGAAAAACGATAATATTCAACGCAAGCAAACAGGAGACCGTTTCATTCCGGGTTACTGGGCTCCGTAAATCGGAAAAATTGATACTTTGGCAAATACCATCGGAAAGAAGCTATCTTTTCAGGTTTTGAAAGTGGCTCTAATAAACAAAAAAGATGGACTCGTAAATAGTCCGGGAATCCCTGTTTCGTCATGCCGGACCCGATCCGGCATCCAATAATTTAAATAGGTTCTGGATACCGGCTTTCGCCGGTATGACGATTTGAGGAATTTTTACGAATTCATCAAAATTTAGGGGGGGAAAATGATTAAAAAAACCATTCTCGGGCTCAATTCTCTTATGTTTATTGCTTTTGGATTTGGGTTTATTATTGATCCGGTGAGTTTTACACCTTTATTTCTGGGTGTTTCTGCTCCGCAGGGAGATCTTCTTGTTGATATGAGAGCAACATATGGAGGGTTTTCTTTGTGTGTTGGTTTGCTTATGCTTTTTGGTGTCATTAAGGAGAAATATTTTAAGGCGAGCGTTTTTGTTGCATTTTTGTCGGCTTTCTCTGTTTTTGTTGGGCGGTCTGTTGGTATGGCAACTACTGGTGAGGTTGGTCAAATGATGTATCAGTCACTGGTCCTGGAGTTATTTCTAAGTGTTTTTTTTGGTGCGATGTTTTTTTCTGGAAAATAGAGGGAAAAAATAATTTTATTTGATGCCGGGTAATTATATATGAATGATTTTAAAGGTAAAGTTGCCGTAATCACAGGTGCTGCAAGCGGGATAGGCCGAGGTCTTGCTGAATATTGCGCTAAAAAAGAAATGAAAATTGTTTTAGCCGATGTGGAAGAAAAAGCATTATCCCTGGCTGAATCCAAAATTAAGGCAAGCGGGGCTGATATAATCGCCGTTGTTACAGATGTTTCAAAAATAGAAGATGTACAGTTTTTGGCAGGAAAAACGATTGATACATTTAAAAAAGTTGATCTATTGTTCAACAATGCAGGAGTTGCAACCGGTTCTTCAATCTGGGAAACTACAATCAATGATTGCAAATGGGTTATTGATGTAAATCTGTGGGGTGTTATTTACTGCATTCACGAGTTTGTTCCCATTATGCTTGGCCAGAAAACACCATGCCATATTATAAACACAGCATCAATTACAGGACTTGTTACTTACCATCCGTCAGCAATTTATCAACTTAGCAAACATGCAATAGTAGCACTTTCGGAGCAACTCCTTCATGACTTGGAAATCAGAGAAACAAACATAAAAGTCTCCGTAATTTGTCCAGGGTTTGTAAATACGAACATCTTAAATGCCGAACGTAATCGGCCTGATAAATATTCAAATGAATCATCCGGCACTTCTCAAAATTCCGAACCTGACGAGACGAAACAAGCCTTCCGGGGCATGATGAAATTAGGAATGCCACCGGCAATTCTTGCCAAAATCGTATTTAAGGCAATTGAAGAGGATAAATTTTACATTTTTACCAATCCGGAAATGAAAGCATTGGTTCAAAAAAGAATGGATGGAATTATGAAAGAGCGCAAACCGGCTTTTCCTCCCGTGTAGAAACCAAAATGATTCATGGGAATCAAACATGGGGTGATTGTCATATTCGTTTCACTTGCCATAAAGCCCCGGCGTATCGATTGAATTATGAATATTATTGAGAAGCTAAAAACATGATAACACAATTTGAAAACTGGGTTCAAATTATTGTGATTGCCTGTTTAGTAGTATTCGGGTTGGGACGAATTATTATTTTAAAAATTCAAAACGTAAAAGTACTAGTCCTTGACCCGCAAATGACAAAAACACAAATGATAAACGGGCTTGTTTTTGTTGCCTGCTTTTTAATGTGGGTTTTTGAATCAGTAACTCATGGCTTATCACTTAATATCCATATCCCTTTAGCTTTACTACATACAACAATATCAAATCATATCGTGATAAAAATCCTTGGAGTCATTGTTTTGATACTTGGTTTGTTGTTTTACATTTCAGCGGTTTTATCAATTGGCAAATCATGGCGTATAGGAATAGACAGAAAGAAATCAGGCGACCTTGTGACCACCGGAGTTTTTTCATGGTCGCGTAACCCTATCTATGTTGCCCTTGATTTGCTTGCTTCAGGAACATTTTTACTACAAGGGGAATTGATATTCCTGATGCTTGCCCTTTGTATTGTGATAACTCTTCATGTACAGATTTTACAGGAAGAAAAATTTCTCATTCAAGTACACGGAGATGATTATAAACAATATTGTTTAAAGGTAGGGCGTTATTATAAATTTTAATATCACATAACCGCACCATTCACTATAACCGCTGGAACAGGCCACTGCGACCCAAACAATTTTAAGTGTTAACGTGCTTTTGACAAATTCATCACGCCCTGCTCCCCAGTGATATTTAGCAGAAACCGCTAAGAGGTAAGATGATAACCACATCGCTAAGCACTCCCTCGACCTTAGAAGTACTTTTTTCGGGTTGATATAGATTAAACGGTTCAGCAGTGGGTTTTTTCTTTTGAAACAACAAATCGCCAGGATATCACAACCGTAAAAAGCCGTGCGTCTGAAAATATTTATAAATAATTGATTGTCATAGCAGATTTTTCATATATAATGATAACAGAATTAAATACGGGTGTTCTTTTAGGTGTTGCAACTGACTATTGTAGTATATATCTTATTATTGACCTGATTCACAGGCTCGGCTACTTCATTCCGTGTAAAATTCGTTGTTAAATTACCTTTTCCAAAGGCTTCACACTCTATTCATATGCAAGAGTACTTGTTATTCAAGCTCAGATCCACCTGCTGTTGAGACTGTTAAAATTATAGAACATATCATTCTTCAAGAACTCACTACTCTTAATGATATTATAACATTCTATTTTATATTTTATAATTATCTTTTTTAACACATGATAAACTATATCTTTTTTAATCATAAAAACAAAGGGGGTTAAAATGGGGGAGTTCTTTCAACAAATTTTTCAAACGATTGGTGCTTATGTGCCAAATCTGCTTGGGGCATTGGCAATACTTATTATTGGCTGGATAGGAGCGTTAATTATTGCTTCTTTATCACGCAACATAATAAGCCGCACTTCTCTGGGTAAAAAATTACCAAACTGGTTATCCGTAGAAGAAGACAAGCCAATACCGGTGGAGCATTATATCTCAAAAACGATCTTTTATCTTTTGATGCTGTTTGTTCTGATTGCTTTTTTTCAGGCGCTTAAACTCACACTTATCACTGAACCTCTAAACAACCTGCTAAATCAAATTTTTATTTACGCTCCAAGATTTATTGGCGCGGCCCTCCTGCTTGGGGTAGCCTGGGTTCTGGCTACTGTTTTACGCTTTCTCGTTACAAAACTTTTAACAACTATTAAACTTGATGAGCGCCTTTCCGCCAAAATAGAAGAAGAAAAAACTATTGCTTTAAGCAATACAATTGCAAATTCGGTTTATTGGCTGATCTTTTTGCTATTTTTGCCTGCTGTTTTGAATTCACTTCAAATGCAGGGCATTCTTGAACCCATACGATCCATGCTGGATAAAATGCTTAACTTTTTACCAAATATATTTACTGCCGGTTTAATATTAGTCATAGGCTGGTTTTTGGCAAAAATTATCCGCAAGATTGTATCCAATTTACTGGAAGCCGTTGGAGTTAATACATTAAGCGATAAAGTCGGACTGGAAGCTGTTTTGGGTAAGGAGAAGTTATCTGATTTATTAGGACTGATTATATATGTTCTGATTTTAATCCCTATCTTACTTATCACGCTGGATGCCCTGATGCTGGAAGCTATTACAACACCGGTAAGCAATATGTTATACTTAATATTAAAAGTCTTGCCAAGCATTTTTGCAGCGATTTTGATAATTTCCATTTCTTATGTAATAGCTAAACTGGTATCAAAATTGGTTACCAGTTTACTGGCCAGTGCCGGATTTGACAAATTTGCAATTAATTTGGGCATTATGAAAGAATCAAAAGAAGATGGCCATAAAGCATCAAATATTGTCGGATACCTAACGCTTATTGCTATTTTATTCTTTGCGGTTATTGAAGCGTTTGAAGTATTAGGTTTTACACAAATTTCAGAAATTGTCGCAAAATTTACGATTTTTTCCGGAAATATATTACTGGGCCTTATAATATTTGGACTTGGTCTTTTTCTTGCCAATATCGTTTCAAATAAAATACTGACAAAAGAAACTGCCCAGCTTAAATTAACTTCTTTGATTACCCGCGTGGCTATCTTGTTTATTGCCGGAGCTATGGCTTTGCAGCAAATGGGCATTGGCTCTGAAATCGTCACTCTTGCTTTTGGATTGATTTTGGGTGCGATTGCAATTGCAGTGGCTGTTGCTTTTGGTATCGGCGGACGTGATATAGCTTCAAAACATTTACAGGAATGGTCTAATAAACTCGAAACAAAAGAATAATATTTTCTGATAAATCAATGCAAATAAAAAAATCCGGTAAGTTTAAATACTGCCGGATTCTTTTATTTAACGCTTTATTTAATCTATGTATTTATAAAATTAGAATGATATTATGGCAAATGCCATAATAATGAAGATTCTTGACGATACGGAACATATAAACCCGGAGGTTTTATGGATTGGAGCGATGAAGCAAAGGAGGCAGTTTTACAAATACCTTTTTTTGTGAGAAAAAGAGTAAGAAAGAAAGTGGAAGAAGAAGCCACTAAATCCGGTGCTGATTTGGTGACAATAGAACATGTACGTTCATGCCAGAAAATATTTCTTAATAAAATGGAAGATGAACTCAAAGGGTACCAGTTAGAAACATGCTTTGGCATGGGAAACTGTCCGCATTGCGTTATATCTTCCGAAATAATTGTTAAAAAGCTGGAAGATATCTTAAAGAAAAGAGACCTGAAGTCATTTTTAAAAAAAAGGACCGGCGGGTCACTGAAAATGCATCATGAACTAAGAGTTTCCATTTCAGATTGCCCAAGTTCATGTTCGCGTCCCCAGATTGCTGACATCGGGCTTATCGGTGCCTGTATTCCAAAAATAACGGATGCCGATTGTAATTTGTGCGAAACTTGTATAGAAACCTGTAAAGAGGGCGCAATTTCCTTATATAACGACAGGCCGGTAATAGATGAAAAAAAGTGCCTTTACTGCGGGCAGTGTATAGATGTGTGTCCAAACAACGTGTTCGAAAAAGGCAAAGCAGGCTACAGAATTCAACTTGGAGGAAAACTGGGAAGACATCCGAGACTTGCCGAAGAATTGACTGGAATCTTCGAACCTGATGATACATTAAGGATAGTGGAAAGATGCTTAGACTACTATCAGCTGCATAACAAAAAGGGAGAACGGTTTGGTGAAATTCTGGCAAATAAAGGTTCAGATGAATTGAAAAAAATCTTGCAAGGATAACGGAGGCTATGACAAGAAATTTCCAAAATGATCTTTCCAATAAAGATCATTTTGTTATAACAATGGAGCTTGTTCCAAAAGCCGAATCAACAGGAAGGTCGATTAACACGATACTGGAATTTTCCAAACAGGCTTTAATCGATGGGAGATTATCAGCAGTAAGCATTACAGATAATCCGGGTGGAAACCCTTCACTTAGTCCTGACGTGCTTGGCAAAGAAGTCCTTGATAGTGGTATGGATGTTATAGTGCATGTCACATGCAGAGACATGAATAGAATGGGAATTGAAAGCCGGGCATTACAATTGCGCCGGATGGGCATGAAAAACGTATTGGCGCTTACCGGTGACTATTCGGGAAAAGGCTTCGGAGGCCAGGGTGCGCCGGTCTTTGATCTTGATTCTGCAAGCCTTCTTTGTTTTTTTAACCTGATGAACAACAAGGCAGCAGTTAACGATCATTTTTTTAAAGGATGCGCCGTCTCGCCTTTCAAATGGACAGAACCCGAATGCTATGCGCAATACTATAAACTTAAAAAGAAAATATCCTCAGGCGCAGATTATATAATTACTCAACTTGGATATGACGCACGAAAGTACTATGAGCTCATCCGGTTTTTAAAAATAAATGATTTGAAAATTCCGGCATTGGCCTCTGTCTACTTATTAACCCCGCGTGTTGCCCGTGTAATGAATTCAGGCAGGGTCCCGGGTGCAGTTGTCAGCAAGGAGCTTTATGCCAGGATTTTAGAAGAGTGGAAATCCGACAAGAGTGCAGGTTATTTTGCATCTATTGAACGTGCTGCAAAACTTGCTGCAATTTGTAAAGGACTGGGATATAGGGGCATACACATTGGTGGAGTACATCGCAGTTTTAAGACGGTTAAAAGAATTCTTGATCGTATGGCCGAAATTGAACATAATTGGCAGGATTTTTTAAATGAGTTTGATTACTCGCAGCCGGATCATTTCTATATGTTTCAAAAAAACGATCCATCAGCACTATCATCTGATATATTAAGCCCTAAAAATAGTAAAGCCGGTTTATTGCAAAAATTGCATTTTAAATTTCTGCATTATATGCATAACAGTTTTTTTACTGCCAATGCGCCGTTTGCCGGGATTTATAAAAAAATTTCGAAACAATTGTATCAAAATCATGGGGCCGGGTATCATCTCGTAAAATTTTTTGAGGATGTGACAAAAAAAGTTCTGCTTAATTGCAAGCAATGCGGCGATTGTGGTATTGAATATCCTGGTTTTTTATGTCCGGAATCCAGGTGCCCTAAACACATACGAAACGGAGCCTGCGGTGGAAGCAGACAAGGCAGATGCGAAGTATATCCCGACAGATATTGTGTATGGTATCTTGCTTATCAAAGACTTGCTCTGACAGGAAAGACAGAAAACATGGCCACGGTTTGCGCTCCTCCACGTATGTGGGAGTTAAACAATACTTCTTCATGGATCAATTTTCATCTTGGAAGAGATCACCATACCAAACTATGTTCTATAGCAGGTGATTGCAATACCGGGCTTTGCTCACACAAAAAACAAAGTTAATATACATATGGGAAACAGATAGATGGATGAACTTAAATCGCTCAAACAAATTTTAAAACTTATCTCATATATACTTGAACGTAAACCGGACGAGTTTGGCCTTGTGCCGGATGAAAATGGATATATAAAAATAAAATCTTTGCTTTTTGCAATAAATGAAGATGAAGGGTTTAAATTTGTAAGGCGGCATCATATTCATGATGTTTTGTCTTTTCTGCCTGAATCTCAACTTGAAATAAATGATGACAAGATACGCTCAAAATACCGTGATAATCTGCCGATACAATCCATTTCTGATACACCTCCAAAACTTCTTTATACCTGTGTCAGGAAAAAAGCCCATAGCTTTACTCTTGAAAAAGGAATTTTTCCTGTCGGCAATAACAAGGTAGTTTTATCTCCTGTAAAAGAAATGGCACTAAGAATTGGAAAACGCTTTAATCAATCACCTGTTGTTCTGACGGTAAATACACAAAAAGCTTTAGAAACCGGTATAATTTTTTACAATTCCGGAGATCTGTATTTCGCAGAAACTATTCCTCCGGACTGTTTTACAGCACCACTACTTCCGAAACAAAAAGAAGAACCCGCTCATGCCGAAAAACAAAAGGAAATTACCCCAAAGCATATGCCTGGCAGCTATATTTTAAACCTTGAAATTGCTGAAGAGGAAAAAAAGAGAACAAAGCTGCAAAGAAAGAAAAAAGAAATCAGCTGGAAAAAAGAAAGAAAGCGCATGAGCAGAGTTAAAATATAGATTCTTTACGCCAGGCAAACAACTTTTATAACATTTTGCTTAAAACAGGCATAAAAAATTTGACAAGCTTCATTAAAGCAGGTATGTGCATAGCAGTTTTATTCGTTTTTTAAAGAGCCACTTTCAAAACGTTTCAGTTTGGTCAAGCTCAAGGCGGGCGAAAATTTCAACCGCAGGAATACATTGAGTATTTCGAGGATTGAAATTTGAGCCCAACGCAGAGATCGGCCAAAATGGGGCGTTTTGAAACTGGCT
>JAHITX010000051.1 GCA_018817425.1 Pseudomonadota bacterium | reverse complement strand
GAACACATGAAAGAGAGATTATCTGATTTCAGAAATTCTCTAAAGGCATATAACAAATCTACGATAGAGGAGGAATGTCTTGTTTCGATTGCTGAATCTTTGCTCATCATTTGTGAGAAGATCAGCAAAAAGATTTATTAATATGACTGACGGAATAACCGACCCAGGCAACAATAATATATTGCAGAACTTCTCGGACGCTACAGCAGGCCGAAGTATGCAGCTCTATTGGTGTACTGATGTTTACGATAGTACAGGGTGGGATTATGTAATGAATCGCGATTCCGGTAATTCCAGGATGATATACATTCAGCACGCCACCCTTTTTGATATTGACTATGATATTACAATAAATAAACCTACTATTTTTCAAGGCCAGGCTATTTTGGATTTTACTTTTGGGCTTAATAGTGCCGCTGGAGCGAGTGCCTGTTACATTGTCTTTACTGTTTATCATTATGATGGTGTTACAGAAACGGCCTTAGGAACTGTCACTAGCGAAACCGTCGCCAAAAGTGTAGATACTCTTATGGTTGGAAAAGTCAGGATAGACATTTCCCGTAAATTATTTGGGGTAGGTCACGTATTACGATTAAATGCCGTAGGCCACAATAATGGGAATGGCAATGTAGTTTTATATATGAATCCTCAAACGGCGGGCGAAGAATTAAAGTTATGGATGCCCGTTGTTAATCTGGAGTGAGTATTATGCCCGAAACAAAAATATCAAGTTCGATTGCGTCAGATTTGACAAATTCGATGATTGATTATTCAGTCAATCCTCAAGACACCGACGGACAGAGCGACCAGAAAGAAACTACTTGGCAAATGACCGACTGGAGCGAAAATCTGGGATATTATAAAGAAATTCCGGGGCTTCAGGTGGCTATTGATGCTAAGGCTGTCTGGACCATAGGGGCTGGTTTTACCGCTGACCCTATGACTACATTTTTATTACAATCTATGAATGGCCAGGGAAAGGATACGTTTAATACTCTTCTTGATAATTTAATTCGTGGTTATATTATCGGCGGCGATTCCTTTGCAGAAATAATCCGGGATAGTTTGGGATATTTAATTAATTTAAAACCACTAGACCCCAGCTGTATTATGATTGTGATTAATCGCCAAGGGCAGATAATCCGCTATGAGCAAGTAATGAAGAACAAACAACCAAATAAAAAATTTAAACCAAATCAAATTTTTCATCTGTCTCGCAAAAGGCTCGCTGATGAGATTCACGGTATTTCCATTATTCCTTCAGTCAAGTGGATAATAAATGCAAGGAATGAGGCTATGAGTGACTGGAAACGGGTACTACATAGAAATATTGACCCTCTCTGGATATTTCATCTTGATACTGATGATGTCGCAGAGATTGCGGCATTTAAAACAAAAATGGACGGAGCTCGAGCCAGCGGTGAAAATATGTATGTCCCCAAAGGCGTGGTAGTCCCTGAGATAGTTTCAACGGCCGGAAATGCTACTCTAAATCCGCAAAGCTGGATTGATTGGTTAAATGATTGTTTTTTTCAAGCCGTTAATTGCCCTCAAATAATTGTCGGTAATGCAAAAGAATTTACTGATGCCAGCGGAAAAATTGTATATCTTTCGTTTGAGCAATCCGTAAAATCTGAGCAATTATTTGTTGAAGAGAATGTTTTAAAGCAATTAAATCTTGAGATTGCATTAACTTTTCCCGCAAGTCTACAGAATGAGTTAATCTCTGATAATTCCAAGGCTCCCGATATGCAGGCATCACAGCCGAATGATACAACGGCAGAGTTGGAGGGCAAAGATTGATGTTAGACGTTGAAACGGCTATAAGTACAGTTGGTTTTCCTATTGTAGCATTTTTGCTTATGTTTTATCAGAGTACGAAAACAATCAAGGAAAACACAAAGATTTTAAGCCGATTGTGTATTCTAGTTGAAGGGTCCAATGGCAAAAAAAGGAACTAAAGAAAATCCCTATAATGTTGAGGAGTGGAATAAATATAGGTCTGAGCGTGAGGCGAGGCCTCCTTTGCCTCAGGCTCAGTCTCCATCTCCAGGTCAAGTAAATTTAACATCTTCAGGCGAAGTTATGAAAGATTTGAAACCTGGAGATATGCAACGACAAAATACACAGATTACGTCTATACAACAACCCTTACAGCAGCAACCACTACAGCAGGGGCCAGTAGAGCCACCAGAAGGTTCTGTCAATTTTCCCCCTAAGGTTTCGGGTGTTCCCCCTGGTGCTAGAGATGTGTCTTTTTCCCCTGACGGTTCTTTGCAATATGTTGATATAACAGGAGTTAATCATCATTTATCTGTAGATGGCAAGGATACTGTTCTCCAGAGTGGTGCTGTTGCACCTATTACAGCAGAAGACTTATTTACTGTTATGCCTGTCGGTCCTATGGCTCGTTTTGGATCAACTTTAGGAAAAATTGGCTTGGCCGAGAGCACTATAATTGCAAGAGCCGAGACTAAGGCAATGATTAAATTAATTGAAAGTAATTCCTTAGCTTCGTTTATGTCCGATTGTGTTGCAAATATTGGACAGATTCCCTCTAAATCAACTATCACATCAGCCGGAAAGATTGTATCGAACCAGCTCAATACAGCTACTTTGAAAATGGCCGATAATATATTAAAAAAAAATTTTACTTCAAAGGGATTAAAGTTTTTTGGCAAATGGGCCGCATATATCTCTCTTGGGGCTGCTGCCGTCGGGTTCGGCCTTTGGGGTAGAGCTGAAGCCCCCGAATCTCCCACTATGATTATGAATAAATATCTTATTCCCAACGCTCGGCGGACCGGCAACTGGACCCTTGTTCATGAGGCTTCGGACGCAATATCAGAAATCACAGAATCTTCCGCCTGGGATTTTTTATATTATACTCCTTTTTCCCCTATTAAAGGCTCCTGGGAAAAAATCAAGGGTAACGCTATGGGCGCAAAAGTTCTTAATGCTGTAGCGAATGATTTGGAACATCAACAATTGAATGGTGAGGATGAAGAAGCATATTATCAACGAATCAGCGACAGGGAAAACGCAGATTTTAAGAATAACACCGATTATTATAATCAACAAAGATTAAGGTATGATATTATAATTAAAGCCTCAGAAAAAGCCCAAGTAGATTATTATAATCAAGAGGCGGTAAAAACAGAGATAACAAAAAGCGGCATTGGGCGTAGTGATGTTGATTATTACAATGTTCAATCTCTGGAAACAAATCAACAAAAAATCGATATGGAACGTGCCTGGATGTTAGAACAGGGCGAATATTGGAGGAAAGAAAAGGAAAAAACAAGAAAACAAGAACTGGCCGACCAGCAGGCAATCCAGAACTTCTGGACAGAATATAGAATACAACAGCAGATAATCAATGAAAACAGCAGGCCGAGTGCTTTGACGTTTGGCTTGATATGAGGAAACGAAAATGAATTTGAAAACTGAAGCAAATAATTATGTGCCACCACAAACTAAGAATATCGCAGATTTGGATCATGTCCCTGTTGATGTAGAAATCTTCGAAGACACCGCCACGAGTTCTGATGGCGAACAATTCACGTATAAATATATTGTTGCGGATGGCACCCGTTATCGTGTGCCTGGAATCGTACTCGGTGGCATAAAAGCGATTTTAAATAAAATACCCGACTGTAAATCTGTCATGGTCCAACGTGAGGGCTCCGGGCTACAAACTCGTTACTTCGTTATGCCTTATTGGCCCCCAGTTGAAAAAAAGGTGAAAAATGCCAAACCAAACTAAAACTCCTTCTATCCCCGGGCCTGTAGAAAATGCACCACCCAAGACACAGGTCCATCCCCCAGAAGGACAAGGAGAGGCTTCGGCCTCTTCTCTTATTGAAAAAGCCACTGAGGCCGCCCAACGGCTTGAAGCAGGGAACAAAGAACTGGCTCGCCTCTTGAAAATTCAAGAACAAAATATCATCCAGCAGATGTTAGGTGGCCGCTCTGTGGCAGGGCAACTACCCAAGACCAAAGAGCAGGAAGACTTGGAAAGTGCTAAGAAACTTCTTGAAGGTACTGGTTATGAATCCCTCTTCGGATGATTTCACTTTTGTAGTTAAACGCTGTATAAAGTGCGGTAATATTCGGAAGTTTGTCATGGGTACTGCCAGAGCTGAAATGAGCATTTGCGGCAATTGTTGGGACTGGAAATCAGAAGATTTAAATAGTTGAATCCCTGGGTGCTTCCAAAGAAAGGTGATTTCATGGCAAACGAAGCCGTAATAATTGAATTATTTAATGGTGGACGACCGATAAGATATACCGTTTCTAATGCTGCTGGTATTGCAAAAGGCGCGCTTATGATTGTTTCCAATCCTCGAACTGCCGCCGCACATACCGCAGCCGCAGACGCTCCTTTTGTTGGCATTGCTGCTGCTGAAAAAGTTATAAATGACGGTTCAGTGTCATTAGCTGTTTATACAGATGGCATTTTTGATATTACTGCTGCTGCTGCCGGTGTTACGGCTGTAGGTGCTATTTGTGCCACTTCTGCCACTGCTAACATGATTCAAGCTGCAGATGCAAACGACCTTTTGCAAGGTTCTACAGTTGGTCAATGTTTGGAAGCTCATGCGAATGATGAAGTCGCAGCTGTAAGGGTGAACAAGTAAAATGGTAGATTCAACTGGTGAAGCGGACCTTAGGGCTGAAAATGTATCTAAGGTAGTTACTGGTTTTGCATTGATGGAATACAAGATG
Organism: Pseudomonadota bacterium; assembly: GCA_018817425.1. Taxonomy (NCBI): domain Bacteria; kingdom Pseudomonadati; phylum Pseudomonadota; species Pseudomonadota bacterium. The sequence goes on along the minus strand of JAHITX010000051.1, from coordinate 7,079 downwards.
AAGCAATTATGTATGATTCAATCTAGTAATTCCTGGACCGAAACTTATTATAAAGAAACCGCGGCCGACCTTGTTGGTGGTCTTGGTTCTGATGTCGCCGGAATTCCACGTTTAGCCAATTTTCCGTATGGTGAAGTCACCTGGACCGCAGTATCTGGAATAAATAATAAATTTGGTATGGAAGGCATCATATCCTGGGAAGATGAACGGACCAATAATGTTCCTATGATTGCACGCACTTTGCTCCGTATTGCTAGAGCAGTCACTAAATCCTCAGATGCCGTCATTGCTGCTGCTATTCTGTCATTGGCTGGAAATACTTATGCAGCTAATGCAACCTGGAATAATGCGGTCATTGCTGATAGAGACCCTATCCAGGATATTTTGGGTGCAAAGGCGTTGATTGAGATTGATAATTATAATCCGAACAGTAATGGCTATTTATTGCTCCATCCTACAAATTTGAGTGAGTTGCTAGGGAATGCCAATATCCGAAATGCCGGCCAGTTTTATACTGATGCTGTCACAAGGAATGGTGTTGTTGGAAGATTATTGAATCTGACTGTAATTTCTTCAAATGTAATTACTGAAGGCGGAAGTCAGATAGTGATAGCTAAAGAGGCTTTGACTTGGAAGCAGGTTGTAGGTCTTACAACTGTGACTATTAAGGATCCTGGCGTAAAAACCACTGTCAGGTCCTGGGAAGTTGGACAGATTCAAGTCCCTAATGTAGACGCAATATGCAAGATCACAGGAATTTAAATGGTCGCCGCAACACTACTTTATAATGGAAGTTCCTCCGATACCGGAGCTATTATAACCGCCTTGGGTACTAATGCAGCCTCCACTTTGATTGTTGTTCCGAATGGAAATTCGCAGGGAGTTGCAATATTCCTCCAAGGGTCTTAAGAAGATGTCAAAAGAAAACAGACGTAAGGAATTTATCCGATTGATGGATCTGGGCAGACAAAAAGATATACCTCCCGAATTATGGGCAGAATTCAAGCCTAAAGACAAGATAGTCGTGCCTGTAAAGGCTGAATCCGGAAATAAGAAGGTGAAATAAGTTGGGAGTTGAAGTTAAAGACGCTTTAGTCGTAAAAGAAATCCATATCGGGGATATTTGGGGAGCAAATACTTTAAATAGCATGGCAGTTCAAGACGGAACTATAATCACATTTGGCTCAAGTTCAGGAGTTAAACTTGGTACTGCAACCATTCAAAAAATTGGTTTTTGGAATGCAACCCCTGTTGTGCAACAAATTCTAGCCACAGGTACAGGAAAAACGGTTGATAATGTAATTACATTATTACAGACCCTGGGTTTATGTAGGCAATCATAAAGAAAATGAAAAAGAACAATGAAACTCTCAAATGCTTTTAAACCTTCCAAAAAGGTCAAGTTCTCGTTACCGGGTAATACTGGGTATGATAATCCGAGAGAAAATATCGACCCCCATATAAAAACTAAGGTTATATCGACCAAAGAGATAGACCATCCAGATTTTAAAACATTAACAAATGCTTCTAATGCTGATACTCTGCATAAACATAATGTTATAAAAAATACAACCATCGAGTCCGTAGCGATAACTACGGGTACGGTTTTAACAGTCACCGGACCAGCGACTGCTGACTGGGGACTGTTACCTGTCAAAAATATATTTAAAACAGCTGTCCCCATTACCGGAACCATCCCTACAGCCAGCGGAGAATCAGACGCACTTAATTTTATATCAACTGATGGCTCAATAACAATCGAGGGCGACATCACCACAGACACGCTTGATTTTGAAATTGACCAATCAATCGCCCATACTTGGACTAATACGCATACTTGGGGCTCAATGACTATAGATTCTAACGGTCGTTTATATATGGGCGGTCTCAGAGTACCAACATCCATAAAATCTGCCAATTATACAGCAACTTATGACGATTATTTTTTAATCATCAATACTGCTGCATCCAATCGAACCCTTAATCTTCCCGACACATCAGCTAGGAATGGGACAGTATATAGAATAATCAAGTATGGGGCTGCTAATACTCTGACCATTGACCCCTCAGGTGCTTATACCATAGATGGGGCCGCAACAAAGGCCTTGACAACAAATCTTCATTGCATCGAAATAATTTGTTATGCTGGTAATTGGTTTACGACATTAGATAATCAATAAAGAAAAAGAAAATGGAAATTGTCAAAATCAGGACAAACAATGGTCGCATAATCACCTTAACTATTTTTAAAAGGACCAGTACTCACTATCTAGGGCTTGACAAATTCAATAAACAAGTCATTATTCCAATAAAAGACATAGATTCACTAATTCCAATTGAGGCGGTTCCGAAATGAAAACTAAACTTAAAGTTTCAACTCGTACCTATAATTTTAATCAGAAATCACAAAAAATTCTAGAAGTGATGCACTCTTATCCTGAAGGAATCACTCCTAAGGAGCTAGGGCGGCAAACTGGCATAAATGTAAATACAATCAAATCAATTTTGCCAAAATTGAAAAACATAAAAAAGGCAATAAGGGGGCTCTACAAAGTTTTTGAATGGGGGGACGCCCCCCCCTCCTCTCCTTTCTCCGAGCTCCGGTCCTGGAACTTCCATAATTGCGTCTTGTCGGGGGTAATCCCTTCTTATTCCGGCTCTTTCATCCAGACCTCTCATAGTTTGAATTTACTCAACTTAGAGTTTATTCTTACCAATTCAGGACGGTGCACATTAAGATTATCCAGTGACTTTCCGCTCAATATTTCCAGCATTTGCCTAATGGCCGGCTATTTCCAGGAGCAGATAAATAAATATTCCAAGGCCATACTTAGTTATCGCCAAATATCTGTTAAGACTATTGAATTTAATCGTGATTATACTAATCTCAGGCTAGATGGTGTTAAGTGCATCACTTTAGACAATTTGGTAGAACAGTTCAAGGTCTATCAAAAGAAGCTCGGGCTCCGGATTGAGCATAAGACTAAGGTTCTGTTTAATGTTCAGAATGTTATAGATATGCTTACCACTGACCCCAATAGTATGGATTTACGTCTTAACCTATCCAAGCAGAAGGAACAATTGGACAGATTAACAATAGCCACTTCCCAACATACTCAGCTCCTGTTCAAGGTTATTGACAATTTAAAGGCCCAGGCCGGAGAGTGAAAAATGAAAATTAAGCGTATTAGAATGAATTTTAAACAGCAGCTAATTGATTTAAGATCTTGTCCAAAGGCTATAATATTTGTAGGGAATATGACAATGCAGGAAGCTTGGACTAAATGTCAAAGAGGAGATTGGATGTTGTGGTTGTATCAAAAATTGCATCCTACGAAGATAAGGCAGCTTACTCTTGCGAAAGGTCATTGTGCCAATACGGTTAGACATTTGATGAAAGATATACGGAGTAGGGATTCTGTAGATGTAGCCATAAAGTTTGGTGAAGGTAAAGCCACTGAAAAGCAATTAATAGATGCTACTGCTGGTGCTTTTGCTGCTTATGCTGCTGCTGCTGGTGCTGCTGCTGCTTATGCTGCTGCTGCTGGTGCTGCTGCTGCTGCTGATGTTGATGCTGCTGCTGCTGCTGCTGCTGCTGGTACTGCTGCTTCTTATGCTGCTGCTGCTGGTGCTGCTGCTGCTGGTGCTGCTGCTGCTGCTGCTGCTTTTTTGAAAGGTGGTAGCAAAGTAGGGGAAAAGAACCAAAAAAAGACTGCTGAGATTTGTAGGAGGTATTTGAAGATATGATTTTTGAAAATAAAGGCCCAGGCCGGAGAGTGAAAAATGATAAATAAAGCCCTGTTGATAAGACGTCGGCACGTAAGAAGGCTCAAGCCTCCGACATATAGGCCCAAGTTAAAGGCCATCGCATCCCGTATCATGGACCAGATAGCAGACCAGAAACAGACCCGTGTCCAGGAGTACATAGATTACGATTAACACCCTTGAAAGGGTCATGTGGCGTATTCGGAAGAAGTTTCCGGATGTATTGACCATCTCTAATCTTCAGCTTAGGCGTGCCATCATGTATGAGTGCGGTACAGACCCCAGGACAGTGGCAAATAATCGAAGGGCTCTAAAGCACCTAGGCTGGATAAAAGCCAAGGGAAGGCGTTATATAAGCCTCACAAACTACGACATAACGGGTGATGAAAAATAGAGACCAACACACAAAACAAAACCCAGGCCATGCTCCGCAGTAGACCCTTAAGGGCCATACTGTCTCCACATATCCTGGGTAAATTGGTCCCGATAAGACTATATGGTCTTCTATCGGGATTCCGGCCTGCCTATCTGGTCAGGCCTCATACTAGCTCGCTTATTTGTCTGCTGAGGCAGTATCTTTAAGGGGACGTCCCCTTTATTACAACGCCCCCCCTACCCCCCGCCGGGGGGTGTAATCAACGCCCCCCCCTGCCCCCCGCCGGGGGGCAAAAGCATAGTATCCATGGTTATTATGATTGTTATGACGTAGCGAATCTTGAAGGGTGATGAGTGTTTAAACATCCACCCCTTGGAACATTTTTATTATATATTTTATATAAAAACTGGAGGAAAATAACATGAAACTAGACAAACTCGATTGGATAGACGCCTTGGACGAAACCCGAACCGAACTCCGGGCTGCATGGATGTATTATGAGAAAGTAAAATTATTGTATGCTGCAATTGAAAAGAAAGTAGAATTCTTAAAGGCTGAAGATAAGCCGTTTGGTGTCAATGATGATGAAGATTATGACTAAGAGCGATTTACCGGTCTTTAAGTGGGACAAGTGGCAGCAGCAAGTTTTGGATCATGATGGCAATATTACACTTCGGACAGGCCGTCAAGTTGGTAAGACTGAGGTAATATCTGCCAAAGCGACCAAATTTGCCATAGAGAACCCTGGCACTGTCACTCTTGTAATTGCCGCCAGTCAGCGGCAGTCATCTCTTTTGTTTGACAAGGTTCGCGGTAATTTTGATAGATTACGGGATTCTGGGGTTGATTGGTATGCTGAACGTCCAACCTTGACCAAGATTATTTTAAGGAACGGTTCTGTTATTTATTCATTACCTGCTGGCCGAACAGGTTATTTTATCCGAGGTTTCAGTATTGATTTATTGATAGCTGACGAAGCAGCTTATATTCCGGAGATAGTCTGGAATGCGGTAATTCCCATGATTGCTGTTTCCCGGGAATGCCGGGGTATGGGTTATATTATTCTTCTTTCTACTCCTTTTGGCAAAGGCGGCTATTTTTTCAATTCCTTTACTGACCCAGATTTTAAGTCTTTTCATGTCAGCAGTGAAGATTGCCCAAGAATTCCTAGGGATTTTTTGAAGAAAGAAAAACAGCGAATGACGAAAGCCCAGTATCGTCAAGAGTACTTGGGCGAATTTACGGATGAGTGGAACCAGTTTTTTTCTACAGATTTAATCAAGAAATGTATGACCTTCATCTCCTGGAGCAAGAAGCTTGATTACAATATATCTGCCCGTTATTATCTCGGTGTAGACATTGCGAGATATGGCGGCGACCAAAACGCTCTAGTAATCTGTGAATTACTGAATAATAAATTAAAAATAGTGAAAACATTTACTACTGACCGAATTTCGACCACCGATACGATTGCTCGGATTGAGATTATTGATAAAGATTACCATTTCGCAAAGATATTTATAGACGATTCGGGTGTTGGTGGTTCTGTGTTGGATGTGTTGCATGATAAACTAGGGCGTAAGGTCATGGGTATAAATAACGCCTCAAAGCGTGTAGAAGTTCAGGGAGAAGAGAAAAAACGTGGCATATTGAAAGAGGATCTCTATAGCAATGTATTAATGCTAATGGAAACGGGACGCCTTGAGCTGATTTCTGACCTTGATTTACTTCGCAGCTTAAAATCTATCACTTTTCAGTATGGCGATTCAAAGTTAGGCACCAGGAACTTAAAAATATTTGGCGACTATAGCCATTTGACCGAAGGTTTGGTCAGGGCTTGTTGGTGCACTAAGGAGCGGGGCTTGAAGTTGTATTTATATTAAGCACTGGACAGTCCAGTGGGTCGCCGTAAGATATTATTGCAAATCTTTAAGTTTTAATTATGCCCAATTTACAACTTATAATTGATAATGTTTAAATAGTATCTTGTCAATGGCCTCTATTTATGGTCGATTCCGGTATTTTTGCAACGACTGCCGAAGTATTAAGAAAAGCGGGTGCTCATGCTTCGGCTGCTTCCAAAGATGAGGCATTTGTGAATGATTACATGACACAAGTCGAAAGCATCATAAACTCCGTGTGCAGATACAACTTTTCCGATAATTATGCTGCTTTGAATGCAGATACAAAAGGGATCCTTAAACAGGTAGCCTCAGATCTGGCAGCCATTTATGTAATAACTTACGATATGTCAGGATATACAACCAGGATAACAGCCGAAAACATGGTTAATATCCTTCGGGATGCTGCACTAAGGGGCCTTAGCATCCTTCGCGACCAAAAAACGCAGGATTTCATCAATGGAGCATGATTATAAAAACTATCCAGAATTAACAAATGCCCAAATTGCCGAATTTGGGTTGATGTCCCCCGTTCCTCAGATAACAGAGGATTTCGTGGCTACCGTCATTAAGGTTCATGACGGGGACACCATTACTTTACGAACAACATTCCGGGATTTTGATTTTCCGGTTCGTTTTGTCAATATTGACGCTCCGGAAATGAATGCCGGGGGAGAGGTAGCTCAACAATGGCTCGAAAACCAAATTTTAAATCAGGAAGTCCAAATCGGGGTCCAACGAAAAAACCGGGTTGGCAAGTATGGCCGGCTTTTGGGCCGTGTATATTATCGTGGTTTAGATATGGGCGAATCAGAATTACGTCTTGGTTTCGCGGTGCCATTTGGAAAAAAGGCCGAGGGCGAGATTCCGGCACTAGGAAAGGAGTTAAATCTTAAAAAATGGTTAGAAATTTAGACGAACACATGAAAGAGAGATTATCTGATTTCAGAAATTCTCTAAAGGCATATAACAAATCTACGATAGAGGAGGAATGTCTTGTTTCGATTGCTGAATCTTTGCTCATCATTTGTGAGAAG